>DASZML010000306.1:0-3741 GCA_035551875.1 Rhizomicrobium sp. | reverse complement strand
ATAATGTTCCTGGCCGCGCCGTTGTGGACATATCCGTCGAGACGATGGGGCGGCTGTCCAAGATTGCAAACGTCATTGGCGTGAAAGATGCCACGGCCAATCTGGCGCGACCGTCGCGCGAGCGGCACGCTTGCGGGAAAGACTGGCGGCTGATCTCCGGAGAGGATGCCACCGCGCTGGGTTACATGGCGCATGGCGGTCACGGCTGCATATCGGTGACGGCCAATGTCGCGCCGAAACTCTGCTCGCAATTCCAGCAAGCTTGTATGCAGGGCGCCTTCGATGCTGCGCTCAAAATTCAGGACAAACTTTTGCCGCTGCACGACGCCATGTTCTACGAAACGAGTCCTGCGCCGGTGAAATATGCGGTGTCGCTGCTCGGTCTTTGTACCGACGAATTGCGCCTTCCGATGGTCGAAGCGAGCGAGGGCGCGCGCAAAACGGTGAAGGCTGCGATGCAATTCGCGGGCCTTATCTAGTTCATGGCCAAGAAGAAAGACGACGGCACCAAGACCGTCGCCGACAACCGCAAGGCGCGTTACGCCTATTCTATCGACGAAACGCTCGAAGCCGGTGTCATGCTGGTCGGCTCGGAAGTGAAGTCGTTGCGCGGCGGCAAGTCCACGATCTCCGAATCCTATGCCACCGCGAAAGACGGCGAGCTGTTCCTCATCAACGCCTATATTCCGGAATACACGGAAGCGAGCCGCTTCAACCATGAACCGAAGCGCGCGCGCAAATTGCTGGTGCATAAGCGTGAGGCGTCCAAGCTCGCGGCCGCTATTCAGCGTGAAGGCATGACGCTTATCCCGCTGCGGCTTTATTTCAATGCCAAGGGCAGGGCGAAGCTTGAACTCGGCATCGCCAAGGGCAAAAAGCTGCACGATAAGCGCGAGACCGAGAAGAACCGCGACTGGCAGCGCGACAAGGCGCGGTTGATGCGGAACAAAGGCTGATTTCTAACCGTGCGTGCCTTTTTTCGGCAAAATCGCGATTGCGCGCCGCAAGGGGAAGACTGATGCGCATTTCGGTGGTCGGAACGTCGGGCAGCGGCAAGTCCACGCTTGCAGAGCGCATCTCGCTCGCGTTCGCTATTCCACTGATCGAGCTCGATGCAATCAACTGGCAGGCGGGTTGGCGCGATCTCAATCATCACGATCCGGAGGAGTTCAAACGGCGCGTTTCCGAGGCCGTCGCTGCTGACGCTTGGGTAATCGCGGGAAATTACAGCCTGGTGCGGCCAATCTATATTCCGCGTCTCACGCATATCGTCTGGCTGGATTATCCGAAGCGGGTGGTCATGCGGCGTGTGGTCTGGCGATCGATCAAGCGGGCCATCGATCGCAAGGAGCTTTGGCCGGGCACCGGCAATCGCGAAAATGTCCGGATGTGGCTCGAGAAAGATCATCCGATCCGGTGGGCATGGGACACGTTCGAGCAGCGCCGTAGCGAATACGAGCAGGGTTTCGCCGATCCCGAAAACAAAACCGCGAAGCTCATCCGCCTGCGCGATCCGCGCGATGCCAGGGACATTGCCGTACGCCTCCGCGCGGCGTGATCGGAGGGCTGGCGTCGCTTTGCCGTCAAGGTGTCCTGCTCCCCGACGATTTCCGTGCGCGCGAGCACTCAGCTCAATCCCAAACGGCAATGCCCCGGCCGGTGACGCTTCCGGCACGGTGCTTGCGATCTACACGCTTTGGAGCTGGGAGCGCCAAGGATGACACGTATTCCGTCTCGAAATGGGGCGCGCACGCGCGAAAGGGACCGGCTGACCGATGCGTTGGCCCAAGGCGAACGGCAACGAGCGGGCGCCGAAGCACACGCGTTTGGCCGCAAGCGCAAATGGATTTCGCGCAAGGCGGAAACCCTGGCGCCAAAAATCTATCCGCCTGTGAAAGCCAAGCCGCAGATCATCCGTCACAAGCGGCTGGGCAATTTCTATCCGAAACTACCGGTGAGCATTTTCCGAAGGTAACGAACACTTTTGCCGCAAGCGTGCTTTCCGCTCGACCGCCCAATGCACGTTGGCACGGCGGATGCACAAACAGAGGTATCTAATCAAGGTATGTCGCTTATGAGTACATTCTCTTTCCAGGAATACGCGCAGTACCGCCCAGCGGATGTGGCTTTTGAACCAATCGACGATCCGATTGGCGCCGCGGAGAGGCGGTATGCGGAAGCCGAAGGCCGCACATTCGGCCGCCGTGACGCAAAGGTTGGTCCGGTGCGCCTGGCGCGCAACAAATCCGCCGCGCTCAAGTCGCGCTGACATTCATCGGCTGTCGGGTAACGCCCAGAGAAACGACAAGCCGTTTCGCCACAAAGATTCCTGCGCGGGACTTCCACTCTTCGATTTGGAGTCCTGCGTCTGGAACAAGCAGCACGACTATCCGACGCCGATCCGATCTTAAGCTTGCCCTACGGTTTTTTGCGCGGGCCAGGTCCATCGGATCTTGTTTGCTGCAGGCTGCTACGCTTCACCAGCGTTCCGATAGGAACAATTTTAAACAATAGGATGGCGAGAGTTTAATTGGCGGGGCCTACTATCTCGTCCGCTTTGAGGGTGGATCGCCGCATGAATCGCCTTACGGTTGTGGTTCTGGGTTTGTTTGCAATGACCTTGGCGGGCTGCGCCACTGAATATAGCGTTTCGCCTCTCGCGGACCTTGCCCAACAGGTGCACTACTGGCACGGCAAGCCCACCATTTATTCTGAGACCCGGCTGGGCGCCGTGCAGGTTACGCCACTCGGCGTGAATGACGACGACCGCGTCGGTTTTGCCGTCGCCGTTTTCAACAAAAGCGGGGCTCCGGTAAATTTCGGAATCGAGAATCTCGAAGTCGCACAGCAGAACGGTGCTCCCGGAAAGATTTTCACCAGCATGGAGCTTCAGCATGAGGCGAAGGTGCATGCAGCCTGGGCCGAATTCGGCATTTTGTTGCTAGGTGCGACCGATGCTGCACTTGCCAGCCGCTCGGCTTATTCCACGACGCGGACAAAGGTGCGCACGTCTTACGGCAATGCGTCGATCATCACACGCGCATACGATCCGGCTGTTGCCTATGCAGCCGGACGTGACGCGGGAATCGTAACTGGTGCCGGCATCGCCGTCATCCAGTCCTCGCTCGATAATACATTGGCGATGATCGACCAGCATGTCTTACAGACAACGACCGTCGATCCCGGCCAGTCGGATGGCGGCATCGCCGTCGTCGATACATTATCGTCTGAGCAGTTCCCACAGGATGTGACGTTGCACGTGAATCTGGCGGGCGAAGACCATGTCTTTCGGTTCAGTGTGGCGAGGGGTGTGGATCAAATCGTGCGGCAAGCGAGCGCGCCCGTCACGCCGACTGCAACGGCGGCGGCCACGACGATCCCGAACACACCTTACGTTCCGGCGCCTATCGCGGCGTCCGCGCTACAACAGCAGGAACCGGCGGTCGTGAGTTTCGCGGAATGGAAAGGCGGCAATACCAAGCACAAAAGTCCGGCGCGAGTGCAGCATGCGGTTTTAGAAGGCGCGGTCGGCCCGGCCGACTAAATTTGCGGCATTGCCGCGATCTTGGCTTCTTTCACGACGGCATCGAACATAGCTTCGGTGAGGACGCCGGTGTTCGTGTTGTAGCGCGAGCAGTGATAGCTCGAGATCAGCGAGAGTTTTCCGATGCGATAGCGCATTGCATGCTTGAATGGATGCGCGGAAAGTTTCTGCCCAAGCGCCTTCACCACGCTGTCATG
>DASZML010000305.1:0-2739 GCA_035551875.1 Rhizomicrobium sp. | reverse complement strand
CGTTGGCGGTCTCGTCGACCAGCTGGAATGTCATCTTCGCGGTTGTGCCGAGCAGCGCGATCAAACGCGAAGGATCGGAAAGGCCCGGCACCTGCACAAGAATGCGATCCTCGCCCTGCCGTTCGATCGACGGCTCCTTCGTGCCGAGCGCGTCGATACGGCGGCGGACGACTTCGATGGACTGGTTGAGAATTTCGTTGCTGGTGCTGGCTTTGTAGTTGTCCGTCATTTTCATGACGACGGTGTCGCTGCCGGGCGTTGTCATGTCATAGGCATGCGAGCCAACCGACAGCACGCCGCCGCTCACCAGCGGATTGAGGTTCTTGAGTATCTCTTGCGCATCGTTAAAGCGTCCGGTGTCGATGACCCGCACCGACACAGTATCGCCCTGTGCGGAGAGATCGGTGTACGCGATATGCGCCTTGCGAAGGCCGACGCGGATATCGGCGAGAAGATTCTCGACCTTGTCCTTCATCGCCTGATCGAGCTCGACTTCGAGCAGAAGATACGATCCGCCTTGCAGATCGAGGCCGAGGCTTACCTGGTCATGCGGCAGGAATCTCGGCAACCGGTTCACGATATTTTCCGGCAGCGCGTTCGGCAGTGCGATCAAAATACCCGCCAGCACCACCAGCAAGGTGACCACGCGCGACCAGGTCGGGATCTGCATCATGGCGTTAGTCGTTCGCCGGTGTGTTCTTCGGACGGACTTCGGCGATCGTCGCTTTGACGACCTTCACTTGCACGCCATCGGCAATTTCGACCGTGATTTCCGCGTCGCCCGCATTCACCGGCTTTGCGACCTTGCCGACGAAACCGCCGGCCGTCACCACGGTGTCGCCGCGCGCGATGCCATCGACCATCTTGCGCAGATCTTTCATTTTCTGCTGTTGCGGACGGATGAGCAGAAAATACATGATCGCAAACACCGCGATCAACGGGACAACGGATGTCAAAAATGAATCGGGCATGGAATAGTTGTCCGGCGAAGGGCGGTTCGGTTTGGGCGCGGACTATAGCCACGCGCGGCCCCTTTGCAACCGTGCAATTTCAAGGACTTAGCGTGTGAAAAAAGCTGGTGGAAGCGCTTTGGAACGGGTGCAGACCCGCATCGCGGATGCGCTGGAGCGGCTGGCACCGGCCGGTGCGAAGGCAGGCATGCCGTCCAGCGGCGATGCGTTCGTGTGGGAGCCGACGCATGGCGGGCTCGTACCAGTCACGGACGTCGCGCGCGTGCCGATCGGATTGCTCAAAGGCATCGACGCCAATCGTGACACGCTGGTCGAAAACACACGCCGCTTCGCCGATGGATTGCCGGCGAACAATGCGCTGCTCTGGGGCGCGCGCGGCATGGGCAAGTCGTCGCTGGTGAAAGCCACGCATGCGGAAATAAATGCCGCCCGCAAAGGCGCCGCGCGATTGGCACTGGTGGAAATTCACCGCGAAGAGATTGCCACCCTGCCCGCGTTGTTGCGCGCGCTGCGCAGCAGCAAGCGGCGCTTTCTTCTGTTCTGCGACGATCTTTCGTTCGATCGCGACGATACAAGCTACAAATCTCTGAAAGCCGCGCTCGAGGGCGGCATCGAAGGGCGGCCATCGAACGTGTTGCTCTACGCGACGTCAAACCGGCGTCATCTGATGCCACGGGATATGATGGACAATGAACGCGCGACCGCCATCAATCCCGGCGAAGCGGTGGAAGAGAAAGTCTCGCTATCGGATCGCTTCGGCCTTTGGCTCGGCTTCCACAATTGCGCGCAGGACGATTATCTCACGATGATCGATTCCTACGCCGCGCATTTCGGATTGAAGATGCCGCGCGAGAAATTGCACGCCCGCGCGCTCGAATGGTCCGCCACACGCGGCGCGCGTTCCGGCCGCGTCGCGTGGCAATTCATTCAGGATGTGGCGGGCGAATTGGGAAAAGCGCTTTAGCTATCCCGCGATGCCATCAACAACGGGCGCGGATCGACCGGCTCCATGTCGTGGCGGATCTCGAAATGCAGCTGCGGTGACTCGACATCGCCCGTCTGCCCGACGGTCGCGATGACATCGCCGCGGCTGACGCGCTGACCCGCCCGCACGCCGATCGTTCCGACGTGCGCGTAGGTGGTGACATAGCCATTGGCGTGTTTCACGAGGATGAGGTTTCCGTAGCCCTTCAGCTCATTGCCGGCATAGGTCACGACGCCATCTGCCGATACATGCACCGGTGTTCCGAACGCGGCGGCGATGTTGATGCCGTCATTCTTCTGCCCGTTACCATAGCTGCCGAACGTCGCGATCAGCCGGCCTCCGACCGGAGCCGCGAAGTGCACGCCGCTGTTTGAAACCGGAAAGTCGTCGCCGCTGTGCACGATGGGATCGTTCGAGACATATTGCTGCGAACGCCAATGCGACTGCGGCCAAATCGGCGGCAGCGGACGGCTCTCGACGCGCGCGCTGCGATGTTCGCTGCGCAGAATTTCATGGTTTCCCGGCACGCGAAGTTTTTCGCCAGGATAAATCGTGCTGCCCGGCGCGATATCGTTCTCATCGCAGATCGCGTCGGTCGACGTATTGTAGCGATCGGCGATTTGCGAAACCGTGTCGCCGTCATGCACGGAAATGATCAGCGGCCAGTCGTGATGGGTTTCCTGCATCGCGTCTTCACGCGTGACGCATCCGGCAAGAATAATGGGTGCGACCAGGCACAGCGCCAGAAGCGCGATGCGCTTAAGTCTTTCCGGGTTCTTCAGT
>DASZML010000304.1:0-6728 GCA_035551875.1 Rhizomicrobium sp. | reverse complement strand
AGGAATAGCGACAGTGGTGAGGATGCGTATGTTCGACACACTGAGTGAGAACAGCGCCGCCCACGTTTCGCGACTAGAGCGGCGCTCCGGTGTCCCGGTCTCAATTGGCTCCGCGAAGCGGACGGGCGGTCAGTTCTCGGGCCGCCCGCTGCCAACCGCATCCATCAGAGCATCCGAGAGTCTGGCTCGCAACTGGATTGGCTAATTCCATCCACATCCGTTGGGGACGGAATGAGCTTACCTAGGAATTTAATGCCCGCGCGCGAAATAGAGCACGGTCATGATGATGATGATCGCAACGAACTGCGCCAGCACGCGCATGCGCATCAGCCGGTTCGACCAGCTGCGCGAAACATCGCCGCCCTTGAACAGTGTGTAGAGGCCTGCGGCCAGGATCAGCGCCACAAAAATGATGGCGATGAGAACGATGGTTTTTCCGATCATTTTGCGGCTCCGGGCTCAGGCATCGGCGGGCGTGGCACCCAGCCGGCCGCTTTCTGCCCCAACGCGCGGAAGCCGCGCGATGCGCCATCAAGCCGCGCGCTCCATTCCGGATCGGGTTTCTGGCCTTCGATGACCTTGAAATAAACCTGCATCAGGCTGGCGATGGCGAGCGGCTCGAGCAGCGCCTTCTTCAGTGCCACCGCGACGACCACCGCGAACATAAACGCCCAGATTCCGACCGCGTTGGTGCCGGGCATCCACATCATGAAGCCCGCCGCCGGCGCCAGCAGCAGCGCGAAAATCAGAAGCGTCATGCCCCACATGAACACCGACAGCCACACCGCGTTCTTCAACATGGTGCGGTAATTCTGCGCGTAGAGGATCACGCCATCCTTCGCCGTCTCCCACGGATTGGTTGTGCGGGTGCGGATGAGATAGGCGAGGATCACTTCGTCCACATAGGTCAGCGAATTGCGCACCACCGCTTCGGCGATGCGTATGAGATTTCCGAGCAACGGAATCGGCAGAAACATCGTGAAGAGATTGATGATGCGGAACAGTGCGCGCAGGATCGCCTTCACCACCTGATCGACGCCGAACAGAACCGAGGCTTCGGCGAAGTGATTCTTCACGAATTGCACGCCGTACCCGATCTGTCCCTGGCCTGCGGGAATGCTGCGTCCATCGAGAATTTCAACCAGCACCGCGATATGCGCCGCCTTCACCAGATAGAGCAGATATTGGCGCAGGAAATAGAGAACGATCGCCGTGAGACCGAACCCGATCGCGCCGCCGATGAATGCGCCGGAGACCGGCGAATCCGCATCCGCGCCCATGCGGCCGAGCGCGAAGCCGAATGCCGCGCCGATACCCGCCGCGAAAATGTAGATGATCGCGATTCCGAGATAGACCGCGATCCTGAGTAGAAGAAACGGCAGCGTACGCAGCACCATGCCGACCGATTTGCCGAAACTGAAATCCCACATCCTGTTCGTCCCTGCTTTGGCCGTTCTACCACGCGCCGGTGTTTTGCATCGATGCCCACGGCTCGGCTGGCGGGAGGGATCCGCCTTCCTGCAACAGTTCGACCGAGATTCCATCCGGCGAGCGCACGAACGCCATGTGCCCGTCGCGCGGCGGGCGGTTGATCGTCACGCCGCCATCCATCATCCGCTGGCACAGCGCGTAGATATTCTCGACGCGATAAGCGAGATGGCCGAAATTGCGGCCCCCTTTGTAGTCTTCGGTGTCCCAGTTGTAGGTGAGCTCGACCATCGGCGCTTCGTCGCGTTGCGCGCGCTCGAAATCCTGCGGCGCGCAGAGAAAAACAAGCGTGAAGCGCCCACCCTGGTTCTCGAACCGGCGCACTTCCTTGAGGCCGAGCAGCTCGCAATAGAATTTCAGCGAAGCATCGAGATTGTTTACCCGAACCATGGTGTGCAGATAGCGCATGTCGTTTTTCCTTTAGTGTTGCCTGACAATACAGCGTGCGCGCTCGCTTCTCCAATCGCGCGCAGGCCTAGAGTATTCACGCAATTTCGTCAGCGAGCGCGTGTCAGCGTCACTCAAGCTTGGCTTTCAGTTGATAAAGCACATCCAGCGCCTGTTTCGGCGTGAGCGCATCCGGTGAGATGCCGCGCAGCTCATCTTCCACCGCACTTGCTTTCGGGCTCGCAGCGACCGGCGCGTTGGCGGCGAAGAGCGGCAGGTCGTCGATCTTGGCGAGCGGTTTGTGGCCTTCCTTGCCTTCTTCCAGCGCGCGCAAGACTTCCTCGGCACGACCGATGACAGCCGCAGGAAGCCCCGCGAGTTTCGCGACATGAATTCCATACGAGCGATCGGCCGTGCCCGCGGCGACTTCGTGCAGGAACACGATCGTGTCGTTCCATTCCTTCACGCGCATGGTGACGCATGCGAGCGACGACAGCCGCTCGGCCAACGCCGTCATCTCGTGATAGTGCGTAGCGAACAGCGCGCGCGATTTGTTCTTCTCGTGCATGTGCTCGACTGCAGCCCACGCAATCGCGAGGCCATCGAACGTCGCCGTGCCGCGGCCGATCTCATCCAGGATGACGAGACTGTGCGCGGTCGCCTGATTGAGGATCGCCGCCGTCTCGACCATCTCGACCATGAAGGTCGAACGCCCGCGCGCCAGATCGTCAGCAGCTCCGACCCGAGAAAACAACTTATCGACGATGCCAATATGCGCCGACTCCGCCGGAACGAACGCGCCCATCTGCGCCATCACTGCGATCAACGCGTTCTGACGCAGGAACGTGGATTTGCCCGCCATGTTGGGGCCGGTGACGAGCCAAACGCGTTTTGTTTCGAGATCGCAATCGTTGGACACGAACGTCGCGGAATGATCGATGGCGAGCGCGGCTTCCACCACCGGGTGACGTCCGCGCGCGATGTGAAATGCGAGGCTGCCATCCACTTTCGGACGCACATGCCGCGCGGCAATGGCAAGCTCGCCGAGCGCCGAGGCAACGTCGATCCGCGCCAGCGCATCGGCCACGCGCGCGAGCGATGTGGATACCTCCATGATCGCGGCCAGCATCGCGTCGAACAATTCGCGCTCGATGGCGAGTGCCTGATCGGCTGCTTGGCTGATTCGATTGGCAAGACCGGCAAGCTCATCGGTCGAGAACCGCACTGCGCTGCCGATGGTCTGGCGATGGCGGAAGATCGCCCGGTTCTCGCCTTCCATCAGCTTGTCGCCATGCTGCGGCGTCACTTCGATGAAATAACCGAGAATGCCGTTGTGTTTGATGCGCAGCGCCGCCACGCCGCTATCGGCTTTATATCTGGCTTCCAGCGTGGCGATGACGCGGCGCGATTCATCGCGCAACGAACGCACTTCATCCAGCGCCGCATGCGCGCCGGCGCGAATGAATCCGCCGTCGCGCGTCAGAAAGGGCGGTTCGGCAACAAGGAGATGTCCGAGCTTGTCGTTGGCGATGCTACACGCGGCAACGCCTTCGACCAAATCGCGATGTGCCGCGGCGATTTCGCCGAGTGGCGCTTTCAACGGATCCGCAAGTTTGCCGAGTTGATCGCGCAGGCTGCGCGCGACGGACAACCCTTCGCGGATGTTGCCTAAGTCGCGAGGCCCACCGCGTCCCACCGACAATCTCGCCAAAGCTCGCGCGATATCCGGCGCGCGACACAGATCGTCGCGCAGATGACGGCGCAATTCCGAATCGGAGGCGAAGACCGCAACGGCATCTTGACGCTCGACGATCACCGCGACATCGGTGAGTGGCGATGACAAGCGCGCAGCGAGTTCGCGCGCGCCGGCCGCCGTCACCGTGCGATCCATCACCGACAACAACGAGCCGCTGCGCGCGCCGGTGAGCGTTTCGGTGAGTTCAAGATTGCGGCGCGTCGCGGCATCGATCGCCATAAACGCGGCTTCGGCGGTTTGCGTCAGCGGCTTCAGCGCCGGGAGTTTTCCCTTCTGCGTCAGTTCGAGATAGCCGACCAACGCACCTGCCGCCGACAATTCCGCTCGGCTGAACGTCCCCAATCCATCCAGCGCCATAATGCGATAAAGATTCTTCAGCGCGCGTTCGCCCGTGCCGGAATCGAATTTCACGGAAGGCATCGGCGTCAGCGCGGGACCGAGCACCTTCAACACCGGGCCAAGCAGTTCATCGGCGAGCAACACATCCGGTGCCAGCACTTCGCGCGGGTTCAAGCGCGCCAGCGCTGCCGCGACTTCCGTCACCGCCAATTTGCCAACGCGAAAATCGCCCGCAGACATATCCGCGCTCGCGACTGCGAACTCACTGCCCGCGCGTCCTATAGCAACGAGCACATTCGCCGCGCGCGCTTCGAGCAAGGAATCTTCCGTGAGCGTGCCCGGCGTGACGAGGCGGATCACCTCGCGCTTCACGACACTTTTCGCGCCGCGCTTCTTCGCTTCCGCCGGATCCTCGACCTGCTCGCACACCGCGACGCGGAAACCCTTGCGGATCAGTTTCTCCAGATACGCTTCCGCTGCGTGCACTGGGACGCCGCACATCGGAATATCATCGCCCTGATGCTTGCCACGTTTGGTGAGCGCAATGTCGAGCGCTTCGGACGCGCGCGCGGCGTCATCGAAAAACAGCTCGTAGAAATCGCCCATGCGGTAGAAGAGCAGGTACTCGCTGTGGCTCGCTTTAATCTCCAGATATTGCGCCATCATGGGCGTCGCATCCGGCGGCGCGGCATTCTGAGGCGGGGCGATATGTTCGTTCATGGAGGTGCAACCTAGCATCCCGCGGCGGCAGCGCTGGTGGCGTCTTCAAAACGCCATGCTACACAGACAGATATCTTGTGGATTTCGCCGGAATAGCGCCATGCCAGACCCCAATCGGCCCCATTACACCGACGAGGAAGCCCTCGCGTTTCACGCACACGGCAAGCCGGGGAAACTCGAAATCAATCCGACCAAACCGATGGCGACGCAGCGCGATCTGGCGCTCGCGTATTCGCCGGGCGTGGCTGTACCGGTGCGTGCGATCGCCGAGAATCCCGACAGAGCCTACGACTACACGGCCAAGGGAAATCTCGTCGCTGTCATTTCTAACGGAACGGCGATTTTGGGATTGGGCGATCTTGGCGCGCTGGCATCCAAACCGGTGATGGAAGGCAAGGCGGTTCTGTTCAAGCGCTTCGCCGATGTGGACTCCATCGATCTGGAAATCGACACATCGGATGTCGAGCAGTTCATTAACGCAGTGCGCTATCTCGGGCCCAGCTTCGGCGGCATCAATCTCGAAGACATCAAGGCGCCGGAATGTTTCGTCATCGAGGAGCGTCTGCGCGAACTCATGGACATTCCCGTGTTCCATGACGATCAGCATGGCACTGCGATTATTTCCTCCGCCGGCATCATCAACGCATGTCATCTCACCGGCCGCAGTATCAAGGATTTGAAAATCGTCGTGAACGGCGCGGGTGCGGCAGGCATCGCGTGCCTCGAATTACTTAAAGCGATGGGATTGCCGAACGCGAACGCCATTCTCTGCGACACCAAAGGCGTCATCTATCGCGGCCGCACCGAAGGCATGAACCAGTGGAAAAGCGCGCACGCCATCGAGACCAAGGCGCGCACGCTGGAAGACGCGATGAAGGACGCAGACGTGTTCCTCGGCCTCTCTGTCAAAGGCGCGGTGACGCAAGAGATGGTCAAGTCGATGAAGAAGGCGCCGATCATCTTCGCGATGGCCAATCCCGATCCGGAGATCACACCGGAAGATGTGAAGGCCGTGCGGCCCGACGCCATCGTTGCAACGGGGCGCAGCGACTATCCCAACCAGGTGAACAACGTGTTGGGCTTTCCGTACATCTTCCGCGGCGCGCTCGACGTCCGCGCGAAGACGATCAATGAAGCCATGAAGATCGCCGCCGCGCATGCGCTGGCGGAACTTGCGCGGGAGGATGTGCCCGACGAAGTGGCGATGGCCTATCGCGGCAGCCGCCCAGCCTATGGGCCGGACTACATCATTCCGGTGCCGTTCGATCCGCGCTTGATATCGCGCGTCTCGGCCGCTGTCGCCGAAGCCGCGATCAGGACAGGCGTTGCGCGCCGCGAGCTCAAAGACATCAACACGTATCACTATCAGCTAACCGCACGCCTCGATCCATCGGCGCTGCTGTTCCAGAACATCACCAATTCGGTGCGCGCCAATCCAAAGCGCGTCGTGTTTGCGGAAGGCGAAGAAGAATCGGTGATCCGTGCCGCCGCATCATTCCAGAATGCGGGTCTTGGCAAGGCGCTGCTGATCGGACGCACCGATATCATCAAGGCGGGATTGCGTCGCGCGGGCATCGACGAACACGCGTTCGAAATCCGCACGCCGCATTCTTCCGCCGACGCCACGCCCTATATCGAAGCACTCTATAAGCGCACGCAGCGCCACGGCATGCTCTATCGCGATTGCGTACGCGCGGTGACGAACGACCGCAACATATTTGCCGCCTCCATGCTGAAAGCCGGCGATGCGGATTCGATGGTGACAGGCGTGACGCGCAGCTATCAGTCGGTGCTGAACGATGTGCGCACCGTACTCGATCCTCCGCGCGGGCAACGGCCCATAGGCGTGAATCTCATCTTCTCCAAGGGCCGCGTGGTGTTCGTGGCCGATACATCCGTGCACGAAATGCCGACGAGCGAAGAATTGGCGGATATCGCCGTACAAGTGGCGCGCATGACCAGGGAATTCGGTTTTACGCCGCGTGTGGCGCTGCTGGCGTCCTCAACATTCGGATTTCCACGAAGCGAGCGCAGTGAA
>DASZML010000303.1:0-7345 GCA_035551875.1 Rhizomicrobium sp. | reverse complement strand
AATGGCGTGATGCGATTTCCCTATAAGGACGGGGAGACACATATCACGGATGCGGGGCAGAAGATTCTCGATCTTCCGACGGAACATCATTGGACGCGCAATCTCATCGCCAGCGAAGACGGTAAAAAGATCTATGTCGCTGTTGGCTCCTTCACCAACATCGCGGAGAAAGGCATCGCCAACGAAAAGCGCCGCGCGGATATTCTCCAGATCAATCCGGATGGCTCGGGCGAACGCGTTCTCGCATCAGGTCTGCGAAATCCGAACGGCATGGACTTCGAGCCAACGACGCACAAGCTTTGGGTCGTCGTGAACGAGCGCGACATGCTCGGCGACGATCTCGTTCCGGACTATCTGACGAGTGTGAAAGACGGCGCGTTTTACGGCTGGCCATGGTCCTACTGGGGCAACCATGTTGACGTCCGCGTGCAGCCGCAGAATCCGCAGATGGTCGCGAAGGCCATTGCGCCAGACTACGCGCTAAGCGCGCATGTCGCTCCGCTTGGCATGACCTTCTACAAAGCCCGCGCGTTCCCGGCGCATTATCAGGGCGGCGCATTCGTCGGAGAGCACGGCTCATGGAACCGTGCGCAAAAGAACGGTTACAAGGTCGTCTATGTCGCTTTCGCGAATGGCCAGCCCACTGGATTGCCGGAGGACTTTCTTACCGATTTCCTCGCGCCACCCGATGGCGATGCAGCCTATGGACGGCCTGTTGGCGTAACCGTGGCAAAAGACGGCGCGCTTTTGGTGGCGGACGATGTCGGCAACATTGTCTGGCGCGTCGCGCCAAACGGCAAATAGGAAGCGCATCGCATGCTCGCGCGTTACCTGCATGCTTTTCACAGGAGGTTTTCATGAAACGCACAGGCTCTGCGCATTGGACTGGCGATCTGCGCACAGGCAAAGGCGCCATCTCGACCGAAAGCGGCGCGCTGAACGCCCTGCCCTACGGCTTCAACACACGCTTTGGCGACGAGAAAGGCACCAATCCGGAGGAACTGATCGGTGCGGCGCATGCCGCCTGTTTCTCGATGGCATTGTCCAACGAGCTGTCCAAGGCCGGTATTTCTAACCCCGAAATTCAAACAAGCTCGGTCATAGAATTGAAACAGCAGGACGGCGGCTTCGCGATCACTTCGGCGCATCTCAACGTGAAAATTACCGCCAAGGGCGCCGATAAGACGGCCGCGCAGAAGGCAGCTGAGACTGCTGAAAAGAATTGCCCGGTATCAAAATTGTTGCGCGCCGAAATCTCGATGGATGCAACCATCGAGACGTAAGGCTATTCCGCCGCCTGTTTCAGCTCGACGGACGGCGGCGCCTTCTTGTCCCACTGATCGAGGTTCTTCAGTCCGTCGCGCACGAATGGGCTTGCGCGCAGTCCTGCGAAGAACAGATCGCGGAACAGCGAGCCCGGAAATTTCAGCGGCCGCTTGACGTGCAGAAGAAGAATGATGCGGTCTTCGTTCGTGTCGTTCCACACTTCGTGCGGAAACATGTCGTCGAAAATGACGATCTTGCCCTCTTCCCACACCACGTTCTGATCGGCGACCTGCATATGGCAGCGCTCGCGCTCTTTGGGCACGATCAATCCAAAATGCGTGGTGACGATAGCCTTCGTCGGACCGGTATGACGGGGCACGTGCGCGCCCGCGAGCATCACCGAATAGAACGCGGTCAGCAGTCCAGGAATTTTAGAGACGATCTCTGCCGTCTTCGGCGCCTTGGCGCAGTTCGCATCGATGCGCACGCCATAGCCATATAGAAAGAACGAACGCCACTTCTCGTCGACTGCGATCTTCTCATGATCGACGGAGACTTCGCGAACGGAAGGAATAGACATCCGGTCTTGCAGGAGGACTTCTGCTTCCTGGCGGATGGTCGCCCAATGCGATTCCAGATACGGCGTCCACGGAAAAACGGAATTCGGGAAAACCTGAAATTCTTCAGTGGTTTTCGAACGCATCAACAGGCGGTCGAATCCCGGCAACAGCCGAAGCCCGGTCGCGATGACCCATTCGCGGAATGTTTTGGATTCTGCCACGCTACTTCCTGACGGCGCATTGGGCCCAAAAATTGGGCGACTTCGTAACGCTACTGCGCGTCTAGCTGGCGCGGAAACGGAAAGCAATTCTAACAATTTTCACGGATTTCGTGAAATAGCACGATATCGCTAATTTCCTTGCCCTTGCGGCATTGTGGCAGACGCGCAGCCAGTTGCGCTATAGCGAACCGGCGCGCGCAAGCGCCGGTTGCGGAGGGCCTCATGGAATTCGAACTGTCCGAAGAAGACCGGATGCTCAAGGAGCTGGTACGGCGCTTCGTGAACGACGAGCTCATGCCACTCGAAGCCGGCGTGCTTAAGCGCGAAGCTGAGGGCGGCGGGCTGGGCATCGGCGCAAAGGAACATGAACGCATCGACAAGATCTCGCGCGATCTTGGGTTGTGGGGACTGGATGCGCCCAAGGATGTCGGTGGCATGGATCTACCGGCGGTGTCGCTCGTCGGCGTGAACGAAGAACTCGGCCGCACCATCACGCCCTATACACTACCGCCGGACTCACCGAACCTTCGCATGCTTATGGCGACTGTGACGGAACGGCAGCGCGAAGTGTATCTGGCGCCGTACGTCGCCGGCAAAACGATTTCTGCCATAGGCATCTCCGAACCTGGGGCCGGCGCCGATCCATCCGCCATGACAACGCGCGCAGAACGCGATGGCGAGGACTGGATTCTCAACGGCCGCAAAATCTGGACCAGCCGAGCCGCCGAAGCCGACTTCACCATTACGATGGCGATCACCGACAAAGAGAAGCGTGCGCGCGGCGGCATCTCTGCTTTCCTGATCGACAAAGGTACCAAAGGCTTCAACGTGCTGCGCCGTATTCCGATGATCGGCGGCGCAGCGACCTACGAAGTCGCGCTGGAAGATTGCCGCGTCGAAGGTTGGAAGCTGCTCGGCAAGGAAGGCCAAGGCTTCGCGCCGATGCAGATACGGCTCGGAACACGCCGCATCGAAATGGCGTCATGGTCCATCGGCATGGCGCAACGCGCGCTCGACATGATCTGCGAATTCGCGCCGCAACGCGTGACATTCGGTGCGCCTCTTTCGGATCGCCAAGCAATCCAATGGTGGGTCGCCGATGCCGCGACGAAAATCCATGCCACGCGATTGATGACCTACGACTGCGCCTGGAAGCTCGATCAGGGCCGCGACGTGCGCCAGGAGATATCGATGATCAAAGCCTTCGCCACCGAGATGGCGTATGAGGTTGTCGATCATGCCATGCAGACGTTCGGCGCGATGGGCATGACAAAAGAGTTGCCGCTCCAGCTCATGTCCACCAAACTCCGCACCATGCGCATCTATGACGGCCCAACCGAAGTCCACAAATGGGTCGTCGCGCGCAATCTGCTGGGTTCGCGGCGGTAACCGCGGCCAGGATTCGCGATTTGGAAAAATCCTGCTAGAAGCCGCTCCGGATGGGCCTGTAGCTCAGCCTGGTTAGAGCCGGCCGCTCATAACGGCTTGGTCGTAGGTTCGAATCCTACCGGGCCCACCAACTTCGCACGTCGATCACAGATGCAGCCGCACAACGCAGCTCCGCCGCCTGTTCGCCGCAGTTTCGCCGTAACGGCTTTCCATCCTTTGGTGGGTCAAAATGGAGCTTGCCGATGATCGATAAAGTTTGGCGCTGGCGCGCTCGCGCCGCTGTGGCGGGTTTGCTGGGCGTGATCGCTGCGGTGTTCGCGTTGTCTTACGCACATGCCGACAGCGGCAGCGACGCATCCTCCCGCGTACTAACGGTGTCTGGCGAAGGCGAAGTTCGCGCCGCGCCGGATGAAGCGCAGCTTTCCGCCGGTGTTGTCACCAACGGCCGCAGCGCTGCAACTGCGCTCGCCGAGAATTCGCGCGCGATGAATGCAGTATTCGACACGCTCCGCAAAGCCGGCGTTGCGGACAATAATATCCAGACATCCGGTTTCAATGTCTCGCCGCAATACGCTACGGACAAGAACGGCAATGCGCTACAGCGCATCACCGGCTATCAGGTGTCCAACACCGTGAACGTGACCGTGGATGGTGTCGATCGTGTGGGGCCGACGCTGGATGCGCTGGCTTCTAGCGGTGCCAATTCGATCGGCGATATCAATTTCACAATCAAAGATGCAAAAGAATTGATGCAGAAAGCGCGCGCCGATGCAGTGGCGGATGCGATCGCGAAAGCGAAGACGCTGGCAGCTGCGGCGGGCGTGACGCTCGGGCCGATCACCTCGATCAGCGAAAGCGGTGGTTACCAGCCGCCGCGTCCGATGTACCGCATGGCCGCGATGGCAGCTGCGCCTTCGGCGCCACCGCCGGTCGCGGGCGGCGAAGAGAGTGTCACCGCGAACGTCTCGATCGCATGGGAAATCCGCTGATCTACTTCAAATTCTGCATCAGCCGCATGTAGAAGCCGACAGCCGGACCCAGATCGCCGATAGCAAGGCGCTCATTGGTGCCATGCACGCGGGTCAGATCGTCCGGTCCCATGTGGAACGGATCGAGCCGGAAAACGTCGTCGGCGATGGAAATGTAGTGAGCCGAATCGGTGGCGCCCGTCGTGATCGTCGGCGCAACGGGTATGCCGTTGAAGGAGGCGCCGATGGCTTTGACGATGTATTGGCCGTTCGCGTCATGCAGATCGGAAATCTTCGACGCATCGTTCTGCGTTTCGTTCAGCGCGTGAACATCCACGCGGGGATCATCGACGGACTCGCGCACATGGTTGATGACGCTCTCGATGGTGTCGCGCTGATGCAGACGGAAATTGATCGTAGCCGATGCCGTCGGTGGGATCACATTGTCCTTCACGCCGCCCGCGATCATCGTTGGCGCGATGGTGGTGTGGAGCAGCGCTGCGGCTTGCGGTTGCTGTTCCTCGAAATGCGTCATCAGCGGCGCGGTGAGCCAGAGGTTGGCCATCAGCATGCGCTGAAAGAACGGCATGTAAGGCGCCAGCACCGCGAATTGCTCGCGCTGCACATCGTCGAGGCCCGATGCAAACGGATGATCGACGACTTTCTCCACCGCTTGCGCCAATCGCACGATGGCGAGATCATGCGTGGGGCGTGATGAGTGACCGCCGGTGCCATGTGCTGTCAGAACCAGCGAGAGATAACCTTTCTCGCCCACCGCCATGAATGCCACCGCCTGCTGCACGCCGGGGAACGGCTCATCCAGAATCGCGCCGCCTTCATCGAGAACCCATGCGATGTGCACATGCCGCGCCGCGAGCGTCTTCGCCATCACGCCATTGCCTTCATTGCCACCGACTTCTTCATCCTGCCCGAACGCGAACATCACCGTGCGCTCCGGTGTGAAGCCCTGCTCCGCCAAACGCTCGGCCGCTTCCAGGATCGAGATGAGACAACCCTTGTCATCGATAGAGCCGCGTCCCCACACGAAGCCATCCGCGATATCGCCGGAGAACGCGTTGTGCGACCAGTCATGCTCCGTGCCCGGCACAACCGGCACCACATCCATATGCGCCATCAAAAGGATCGGCGCGGCGTTTGGGTTTTTGCCCTTCCAGGTGAACAGCAAACTTTTGCCGATGATCTCGCGCGTCGCGGCTTTGTGAAACGCGGGATACGTTTTCTCCATCCAGTCGCGCAGCGCATCGAGCTGCGCGTTCTTGTCAGCTTCATGCACATGATTGCCGTAGGAGATGGTCTTGAACCGAACGGCCTGCGCCAGATGCTGCGCCACATCCATCGAATTGACGCTGATGGGCGGCTCGCTAGCGGTCATCGCAGGCGGCGCGGCAACCATGAATGTCCGCACCAGCACGATGACCACGACGATCAAAATCGCCGCAGCGATGGCCAAAAGCACGCGCCTCATGAAGTTCCCCTTGCGATTCCCCGGCCCCGCAACCAATTTACAGCATCCCATTGGATAGAGCGGGCCACAACCGCTCAGCCGGAGAATATGAGCGAAAACCCATTCTTTGTTGCGTGGAAGACGCCCTTCGGCGCGCCGCCGTTCGACCGCATCAAACCTGAGCATTTCAAACCAGCGTATGACCGGGCGCTTGACGAACATGATGGCGAGATCGCGCGGATCGCGAACGATGGCGCTGCGCCAGATTTTGCGAACACGATCGTCCCGCTGGAAAAGAGCGGTGCGCTTCTGATGCGTGTGGAGTTGGTTTTCGGCAATCTCACCGGTGCCGATACGAACGATGCGCTGCAGGAAATCGAACGCGATATGGCGCCGGTTCTCTCGCGTCACTGGAACGCGATCCATCTGAACGCGGCGCTGTTCAAGCGCATCGACGATCTCTATGCGCGCCGTGATGCGCTCGGTCTCGATGCCGAAGAGTTACGCGTGCTGGAGCGTTACTATCTCGACTTCCTGCGGTCTGGCGCAAAGCTCGAAGGTGCACAGCGCGAACGTTTCGGCGCCATTGGCGAACGTCTTGCGACGCTCGGCACGGACTTCGCGCAGAATGTATTGGCGGACGAGCAAAGTTTTGCCCTGCCCTTGCAGGAAGGCGATCTGAAAGGCCTGCCGGATTTCGCGCGCGACGCGGCGGCAGAGGCTGCAAAGGAACGCAATCTCGATGCGCCCTTCGCGGTAACGACGTCGCGTTCAAGCGCTGAACCTTTTCTTACTTTCGCAGATCGCCGCGATCTTCGCGAGACGATTTACAAAGCGCTCGTCGCGCGCGGCAACAATGGTAACGCGCATGACAACAAAGCGGTCATCGCCGAAACCGTGAAACTGCGCGCCGAGCGTGCGCAGCTGTTGGGTTACAACACTTACGCAGACTACAAACTTGCCGACAGCATGGCGGAGACCCCCATGAAAGCGCGCATGTTGCTGGAAGAAGTGTGGACGCCGGCTCGCGCCCGCGCGCTCGAAGAACGCGATGCATTGCAGGCCGTCGTCGCCGAAAGTGGCCGCAACATCCCGCTCGCGGCCTGGGACTGGCGCTATTACGCCGAGAAGCTGCGCAAGGAACGCTACGATTTCGATGAAGCGGAGATCATGCCGTATCTCCAGCTCGGCAACATGATCGCAGCAGCTTTCGACACTGCGCATCGCCTGTTCGGTCTCGATTTCGCCGAGCGCCACGACCTGCCCGTCTATCATCCCGATGTGCGGGTGTGGGACGTGACGCGCGCCGGTCAGCATGTCGGCCTGTTCTATGGTGATTACTTTGCACGGCCCTCCAAGCGTGGCGGTGCCTGGATGAGCTCGTTCCGCGATCAGGAAAACATCGGCGAGTTCGTCACGCCGATCATCGTGAACGTGTGCAATTTCCCCAAATCGTCACCGGCGCTGTTGAGCTTC
>DASZML010000302.1:0-5891 GCA_035551875.1 Rhizomicrobium sp. | reverse complement strand
ATGCATTTTGCGCAGTGCCCCGATTTGTTTCATATGTGGGGTACAAACTCCATACAACAGGATCACGGCAGGATGGTCAGCCTTTGGTTTCAATCCGCGCTGCTTATTGAAGGATGGTCGAATGAAGTTCGAATCACTTTCGATGAAAATGCCATTCAATCCATAGAGACTGGCGCCGCGCCGAAGCCGGACGACGAGCGGTACGGTATCGCCTTGCCGGGATTAGCAAATGTCCATTCGCACGCGTTCCAGCGCGGTATGGCCGGACTGGCCGAAGTACGCGGACCGGCGCACGACAATTTCTGGACATGGCGGGAAGTGATGTACCGCTTCCTCGATCGACTTGATCCAAATGATATCGAATCGATCACAGCATTGGCATACGCAGAGATGCTCGAAACCGGCTTCACGCGGGTCGGCGAATTTCACTACCTCCATCATGACCCGTCTGGTGCGCCTTACGCAAACGTCGCCGAGCTCGCGGAACGCATTGCGTCTGCCGCGAACGAGACCGGCATTTCGCTTACGCTGCTGCCGGTATTCTATGCTCATGGAAATTTTGGCGGGCGTCCGCCGGTGCCGGGTCAGCGGCGTTTCCTCAATGACCCACCGCGGTTCGCGAAACTGGTCGAACAGAGTCGGAAAGCAATTGCCTCGTTGCCGAACGCCAATCTTGGCATTGCCCCGCATTCGCTGCGCGCAGTGACGCCGAAAGAGATGAAAGAGATTCTGCCGCTCGCGGATGGCGGGCCAATCCAGATCCATGCGGCGGAGCAGACGAAGGAAGTCGATGATTGTCTGGAATGGTCGAAACAGCGCCCCGTCGAATGGCTACTTAACAATGCCGGGGTCGATGAGCAGTGGTGTCTGGTTCATTCCACGCACATGACGGCGGACGAAACGTTGCACTTGGCCGAGCGCGGCGCCGTTGCCGGCCTATGCCCAATCACCGAGTCAAATCTGGGCGACGGCATCTTCCCGGCCTCGGACTATCTTGCCGCAAAAGGCCGGTTTGGCATCGGCACGGACTCGAATGTCATGATCGACGCTGCCCAAGAATTGCGCACGATGGAATATGCGCAGCGGCTGAACTTGCGCGCGCGCAATGTGCTTGCACCCGAAGCGGGACGCTCGACCGGCCGCGCCTTATTCGATGGGGCGCTCGCAGGTGGTTTCCAGGCGTTGGGCGTTGCGAATTACGGTCTGACACAGGGCGCGCCCGCCGATATCGTTACTCTCGACGTTAACGATCCCGTCTTTGCGGGGCGTTCCGGCGATGCGATCCTCGACAGTTGGCTTTTCGCGCGTGGAACTGTGGATTCGGTGTGGAAACAGGGAATTAAAGTGGTTTCAAGGGGGCGCCATCACTCGCGCGAGACCATAACCAGACGCTATAAAGAGACCCTAAGCCGGATTCTCAGCTAGCGTCCGGAGAACCAGATTCGAGCAATGTCGCTGACGGAAGAGGGGGCCGCCAGCATGGTCAATTTGCCGTCATGGTGAAAAACTTTCAGGTCACGCTGCCGGTCGAAACACCGGCTGTGGTCACTGTCGAACGACGCCAAAATCGCTTGCGTGTGATTTTCACCGGCGACTGGACGATCTCCGAAGTCTCGCACATGGACCTCGAACTCGCCCGCATCAATCTTGGAAATGCGCGTGAAGTTGAGATCGACGGTTCCAACGTTGGCGCCATGGACAGCGCAGGTGCGTGGCTCCTGCTGCGCACCAAGCGTGAAGCGGAAAACGCAGGCGCCAAAGTCACGCTGACGGTTCCGGAAAAATATCAGGCGCTTCTCGATACGATGGAGCGCGATCACACCGCTCCGCCGGTTACCCATCCGCCCCATCGCGGAATGATGGGTCTTCTGGAGCGAACCGGCGAAGGCACAATGCTCGTGCTGCGTCAGGGCTACGATCTTCTGGGTTTTCTTGGCCGGGTCACGATCGAAACGGTGGAAGCATTGCTGGCGCCCAAGCGCGAGCTGCCGTTCACCGCGCTGGTTCATCAGATAGAAGAGACCGGCGTTACCGCGCTTCCGATCGTCGGGCTGCTGGCATTTCTTCTGGGTGTCGTGCTCGCCTATCAGGGCGCCGATCAGCTGAAGCGCTTTGGCGCGCAAATTTATACGATCGATTTTCTGGGGGTTGGCTTCTTGCGCGAGCTTGGCGGCCTCGTCACGGCCATCATCATCGCCGGCCGATCAGGATCGGCGTTCACAGCCCAGATCGGTACCATGCGGGTCAACGAAGAAATCGACGCGATGCAGACGATCGGGCTGAACATCGCGGAAGTTCTCGTTCTGCCACGCGTGCTCGGCCTGGTGATCGCGTTGCCCATCCTCACGCTGTTTGCCGATGTCGTCGGCATCATCGGCGGTCTGGTGATGACCTATTTCGATCTCGGCATCACGATCCCTGCTTTCATGCGCGAGCTGAAAGGCGCCATCAACATGAACACGCTGATGGTCGGGATCATCAAGGCACCCGTGTTCGCGTTCACGATCGCGCTCGTCGGATGTTTCGAGGGTATGCGCGTGGAGCGCAATGCGGCCAGCGTCGGCAAGCTCACGACACGCTCAGTTGTGGAATCGATTTTTCTGATCATCGCCATCGATGCCGCATTTTCGATTCTATTTTCGGTGCTGGGCATATGAGCGCAGTGGGCCAGAAAGACGATGTCGCTATCCGCATTCGCGGGCTGGTCAACGGCTTTGGCGGTTCGGTCATCCATGATCATATCGATCTCGACGTAAAGCGAGGGGAAGTGCTGGGCGTCGTCGGCGGATCGGGCACAGGCAAGTCTGTTCTGCTGCGATCCATTGTCGGTCTCAATCATCCGCAAGCTGGCAGCATCAAAGTATTCGGGCAGGAAACGGTCGGCATGCAGCCGGAAGAAATGCGCGGACTTCAGGTGCGGTGGGGCGTGCTCTTTCAGGAAGGTGCGCTGTTCTCGTCGCAAACGGTGGCGCAGAACATCCAAGTGCCGATGCGCCGCTGGACGCATATGTCGCAATCGCTCATGGACGAGCTTGCCGCAATGAAATTGTCTCTCGTCGGTCTGCCGGAAGACGCTGCGAAAAAATATCCGTCGGAATTGTCGGGCGGCATGAAGAAGCGCGCGGGTCTTGCGCGCGCATTGGCGCTCGATCCGGAACTGGTATTTCTCGATGAACCGACGGCGGGACTCGATCCGATTTCGGCAGCGCAGTTCGATCAGCTCGTGCGGGATCTGCAGCGAAGCCTTGGCCTCACCGTGTTCATGGTGACGCACGATATCGACACACTGCGAGCAACGACGGACCGCATCGCTGTGCTGGTGAAGAAAAAAATTAAAGTCGGAACGGTGAAGACCTTGGTGAACGACACCGATCCTTGGATCCACGAATATTTCTCAGGGCCGCGCGGACACGCGGCTCTGAATTCTTAGGCCTTAGGGGGCGCTATGGAGACGAAAGCAAATTATGTGGCCGTAGGCGCCTTTGTGATGGCGGCTGTACTCGGCCTTGTCATCGCGTTGTTATGGCTTGCCGGTGCGCAATACAGCGAGGAATTCGCCTATTACCGCACCTACTTCACCGGAGCGGTGACCGGCCTAGGCGACGGCACCGCTGTTCGTTACAACGGCATCAATGTCGGCCACGTATCCAAGCTGACCTTCGACCCGAACGATCCAAAGCGCGTCATCGTCGATCTGCAAATCGATCCGACACTGAAAATTCATACTGATTCTGTTGCTTCTATCGCCAGCGAAGGCCTGACCGGCGGCACCTACGTCGAAATTGATGGTGGCTCTAAGAATGCACCGGTTCTGCACCAGAAAACGATGTTTGGCGACTATCCGGTTATCCAATCGAAAGTTTCGACGTTGCAGGCCTTGGAAAACTCGCTGCCGGAGATCATGCAAAAAATCAACAAGATCGCCGATCATGTAAACGCGGTTCTGAGCAATCAAAACATCAAGAACTTCAGCGGTATTCTGGCAAGCGTGAACAAGACGACACAAACCGTTGCGGCGCGTTCCGACGACATCGACAAGACGCTGCGCAATCTCTCGGCAGGAACCGACGCGCTAAAGGACGATCTCAATATCGCCAAGGTCGATCTGACCAATGCGAACGGCTCGCTTGGCAAAATCAACAAGCTCGCGGATGACGCCGACGCCGCGGTTCGCGGCGCGCAGCTCGATCAGATGTCGGTTCAGATCCGCGATCTGGCGGCCAGCATGTCGCGGCTTACCAATTCACTTCAGCGCGAACCCACCGGTCTTATCTTTGGCGACCGCCGCAAAGGATACACGCCCCAATGAGCAACAAGATGATTGTCAATCCTTCCCGCCGCGCTTTCCTCGCTGTCGTTCCTGCAACACTCGCACTCAGCGCGTGCAGCGGACTCATCGGTCCGGCCGAACCCTCGCAAATTTATGTGCTGGCGCCGAACTTCCAGCCGATGGAAGGCGCAAATGTGAGCTGGCAGCTATCGGTCGCGCGCCCTGATGCACCGGCGATCTACGACAATCAGCGGATCGCCATCATGCGGAACGGCATCATGGATTATTACGCAAGCGCGCAATGGACAGATGAGACTGAGCCACTTGTCCAACGCCTGATTGTCGAAGCATTCGAGAAAAGCGGGCGCATTGCAGCCGTGGGCACAGAACGCGCAGGCTTGCATTCGGATTATCTCCTTCAAGTGGAAGTGCGGAATTTCTATGCGAACTATCCCAGCGACAGCGCGCCGCCGAACGCGGTCGTGGAACTGGTTGCGCGCTTGATGACGCCAGCGCGCGAAGTCGTTGCCTCGCTTGATTCGCGCCATGAAGCCACCGCGACGGCCAATTCCATCTCCGCTGCTGTCGCAGCGTTCAACACGGCGGCAGCGCAAACGATCGGCGAGATCGTGGCGTGGACCTTCACTAAGGCTGGCGTTCCGGTTCCCGGACAGTCTGCCCCGGCGCCTGTCCATCATCACCGGCGCCGCCGTCACGGCTGATCCGGCCGCGCGAATGAAAATGCCGGCGCGCTGGTCTAGTATTGCTTACCCGCAACTTCGCGGGCGGCTGTAACGAAACCCATGTCCAACGCGAAGACATTGAACGGGCCGGCGGTAACGCCGGAAGCCGAGTGGGCCGGGCTGATGCGGGCGGGCTTGGTAGGCGACGGCGCGGCCTATCGGCAGTTGCTGGAAGCGATTACGCCGCGCTTGCGCAAATTTGCCTCCAGCGGTTTGACGCGGGCCGGGATCGGCAACGCCGACGGGGAAGATGTGGTGCAGGAGATTTTGTTGGCGATCCATTTGAAGCGCCAGACATGGATGCAGGACCAGCCGCTTCTTCCCTGGCTGAATGCGATCACGCGCCACAAGCTGATCGATGTCATGCGCCGTCGCGGACGCCGGGGCGAAGTGCCGATTGAAGGTTTGATCGAGATCTTGCCGGATGAAAGCGCACAGCCGGAAACCTCGCAGACCGAACTGACCAAGCTTGTGTCGCGGCTGGATGGGAAGCAGCAGGCGATCGTGTCATCGATCTCGCTCGATGGAGAAAGCATTCGCGACACGGCAACAAAGCTCGGCATGACCGAAGGGGCGGTGCGTGTGGGCTTTCATCGCGGATTGAAGAAGCTTGCGTCGCTCTATCGCGAAGGAGGCTCGGTATGAAAACCGATGACCTAATTTCTGCGCTCTCAACCGATGCTGCGCCGCAAGACGCTTCGCCGCGCAATGCGTTTTTTATAGCGCTTGGCGTTGGCGCGTTGATCGCTGGCGGAACATTCTTCGCCACGCTGGGCCCGCGTCCCGATTTCATGGCCGCGATGCACACGATGCGGTTCGATTTCAAATTCGTGGTGACAATCGTTCTGGCCGTAACCGCATTTCTCGCGGCGCGCGAT
>DASZML010000301.1:0-4824 GCA_035551875.1 Rhizomicrobium sp. | reverse complement strand
CTCAAAGCGCGCGCGGCAGCCAATGGCAGCGGACTGCCCGCACTAGCAGATGATTCCGGATTGTGCGTGACAGCGTTGAACGATGCGCCCGGCATCTATTCGGCGCGCTGGGCGGGCGAGGCGAAAGATTTTTCCGCCGCGATGGCGTGCGTCGTAGGTGAACTTCAAGCAAAAAACGCGAAGGACCATTCGGCAAAGTTTGTGTGTGTGCTGTCCGTCGTTTCGCCGGACGGTGATGAGCACGTTTTCCGCGGCGAAGTGCATGGTACGTTGACGTTCCCTCCACGCGGCAATCGCGGGTTTGGATACGATCCGATTTTTGTCATGGACGGCATGACCGAGACCTATGGCGAGATTGATCCCGATCGCAAACATGCCATCAGCCATCGCGCGAAAGCGTTCGAGAAGTTGTTGAACAGCAGTATCGTTGGATGACCGGCCTTGGCATCTACGTCCATTGGCCGTTCTGCACCGCGAAATGTCCCTATTGCGATTTCAATTCTCACGTCCGCGTCAAGATCGAAGAAAACGTCTGGGTCGACGGCATTCTGCGCGAACTCGAACATGTTGCTGCATGGCAAGGTGATGGTCGGCCCATCGTTGAAACGATCTTCTTTGGTGGTGGCACGCCGTCGCTGATGAGTGGCAAAGCCGTCGGCGCGGTAATTGACAAAATCACGCGGCTTTGGCGGACAGCAAACGATGTCGAGATCACGCTTGAATCCAATCCGGCCAGCGTTGAAGCGCAACGCTTCGCCGATTATCGCGCCGCGGGGGTCAATCGCGTATCGTTGGGCGTTCAGGCGCTGAACGACCAAGACTTGAAAATGCTGGGCCGTTTGCACAACGTCGTCGAGGCGAAAGTGGCTCTAGCATTGGCCCAGAAGATATTTGAGCGTGTCTCGCTCGATTTGATTTATGCAAGGCCGGATCAAACCGAAGCGCAATGGCGCGAAGAGTTGCGCGAAGCATTGGCGTTCGGCACGGAGCATCTTTCGCTCTACCAACTCACTATCGAGCCCGCGACGCCATTCGCGACGTTGGCGCGCACTGGCGCATTGAGACCGATGGACGACGACCGTGCCGCTACGCTCTACGACATCACGCAAGAGATGACCGAAGCTGCGGGCCGTCCGGCTTACGAAATCTCCAATCATGCGAGGCCCGGCGCAGAGAGTCGGCACAATCTTCTCTACTGGCGTTACGGTGCCTACGCGGGCGTTGGTCCCGGCGCGCATGGGCGGCTCGATATCGGCGGCGCGCGCGTCGCGACCGTCACCGAGAAATTGCCGGAGCGCTGGCGCGAAAATGTTTCACGCATCGGTCACGGCATCATCGAAGAGAGCAAAGTGGCACACGATGAAGCGGCGCGCGAACATCTGCTGATGAATTTGCGCCTCAGCGAAGGTCTGGATCTCGCCGCGTATCGCGCGCGCTGGAACACAGAGCCGAATGCCCAACGCATCGCGGAACTCTCGAAAGACGGGTTTTTGCGCGTCGAAAACGATCGGCTCTTCGCCACGCCGAAAGGGCGTCTCGTTCTCAATCGGCTGATTGCCGAAATCGCAAATTAGCTTTGTTTGTTGGCGGACTTCTGCGCCGGTTGTTCAAACGACTTCGGCGCGGGGTCGACGACACGGAAGCCGTCCGGATGCACACTCAGGATCGCCAGCCCGCGCTCGGAGCTTCCATCCGGGTTGAAACGGAAGATGCCGTCCACACCTGCGAATCCGTTGGGATCGGTCAGCGCTGTGTCGGTAAAGCGATGATACGGCTGACCGGGGGCAAGCAACGCGACGAGCGACATCGCGTCGTAAGCGAGCGCTGAGAGCTGCGGCGGTGTCGTGCCGTAAGTCGCTTTGTACTTGGCATTGAAGGTCGCGTTCGCATCTGGCGCCGGCGCAGCGAAAATTCCGCCCTCCAGCATCGACTCTTTGCAGTTTGCCGGATCGTCCCAAACACCTGAACCGAGCAGCTGCACCTTCTCGCGGTTCACGCCGTTTGCAGCGAGCATTGGCGCAAGCGTGCGAAGTTGTTCGCCGCCTGCAGCGATCATCACAGCGTCCGGCTTTGTCGCGGCCACTGCTTTCAGCGCCGCGTCATTGTCGTCGCCCGAAACTTTCTCGACATCGCCAAGTGTACCACCGGACGTGCTGAGTGTGTCCTTCATGGCGTCGGTGATATGTGCGCCATACGCGGTCGGCGGAACGAGCGCTGCGAAATTGTTGTGACCCTGCGCATGAGCGTAGGAGATGATGCGGCGGATCTCGTTCTCCGGCTGGAAGCTCAAAAGATAGACGCCGTTTCCGGCCACGCCGCGATCCGTCGAGAAAGAGATCACAGGCACGGCGCGGTCATGCGCGATCGGCGCAACGGCAGCGACGGATGTAGAGAATAGCGGTCCAACGATCACCTCCGCGCCTTCCGCGATCAGCGTGCGCGCGCCGGCGGCGGCAGATTCCGGTGTCGAGCCTTCATCTGCCGACATGAGGATGATCTTATTGTTGCCGCTGTCGAACAGGGCAAGCTGCGCCGCTTTCATCATTGAAGCGGCGAGGGCGCGCGTTTGTGCGGAGCCATTTGTGAAGGGCAGCAACACGCCCACGCGTACCGGCGCCGTGCCGGATGGAATGTTGCCCATCTTCAGGAATGTCGGTTCTTCTGCCGTCATGGGATTGGACGGCGGCGGCACGCCCGGTTTTGACACGGGCGCGACCGGCGGCGGCGCGGCGGGCGGCGCGCTCTGGCAACTGGCAAGCGCGCCTATCGCAACGAGCGCCGCAATGAAGCAAAGTCTGGCGGCAAAATGCTGTTTCGGGGCGGTCATTGTCTGTCTCGGGCTCTCGCGGCAGTGAGGAGATAAGCCTATTCCGGGCAACGAAAAATCGCAAAGCGACATGGTTCCGGGCCTTTATGTGACGGCAACGCCTATCGGCAATGCGCGGGATATCACGCTGCGTGCGCTCGAGGCTTTGAAAGGCTGCGATCACATCGCGGCGGAGGACACGCGTGTCACATCCAAGCTGCTAGCAATTTACGGAATTTCGAAACCGCTAAGTGCCTACAACGATCACAATGCAGCGCGCGAGCGGCCAAAGCTGCTGGCGAAGGTGCGCAGCGGCGGGCGCGTCGTTTTGGTAAGCGATGCCGGAACGCCGCTGGTCAGCGATCCGGGATTCAAACTTGTGCGCGAAGCGATCATTGATGGCATTCCGGTTCACGCATTGCCGGGCGCATCGGCACCGCTCGCCGGATTGATGATTGCCGGGTTGCCGAGCGACCGATTTCTTTTCGCGGGATTTTTATCGTCGAAGCAGGGAGAGCGGCGCAGAGCGCTGGAAGAACTCAAAGGGCTGCGTGCTACGTTGATCTTCTTTGAGTCGCCACAGCGGCTGGGCGCGTCATTGAAAGATATGCGTGAAGTACTCGGCAATCGGGCAATCGTTGTCACGCGCGAGCTGACGAAACTGCATGAAGAAATCCGCCGTGGCGATCTCAACACGCTCGTCGAACGCTATGCCGATGCTGATCCGCCGAAGGGTGAGGTTACTGTTCTCGTTGGCCCACCCGGCGAGTCTGAAACCGACTACGGACAGGTCGATAAGCTTCTCGGACAAGCGTTAGAATTTATGCCGGTTCGCGCTGCGGCAGATCTTGTCGCTGAGGCCATGGATATTCCACGCCGCGAAACCTATGCCCGCGCTCTGGCGATCAAGAAAACCGATGACGAATAGCGGAGACCGGATTCTCGAATCCCGCCGCGCCGCCGAGCAACGTGGGCGCAAAAGCGAGACGTTTGCGGCGATGATGCTGATGGCAAAAGGCTATCGCATTCTCGCGCGACGGCTGCGGCTTCCGGCCGGCGAGATCGACATGATCGCGCTGGCGCCTTTCGGCCCAGTATGTTTCATCGAAGTGAAGGCGCGGGAAGCCGAGCGTGACGCGGCGGAATCGATTGGCGCGCAGCAATGGTCGCGTATCGCACGTGCCGCGCAAGCGTGGCTCGCAAAGCGGCCCAATCTCGCAAAGCGCGGCGCACGTTACGATGTCGTGACGGTCGCGAAAGGTCTGCCGAAGCATTATCGCGATGCTTGGCGGCCCGATTTCCATTCGTAATATGCCGCCATGACGCAAGACCCGGCCGATTATCTGCGCCGCTTGGGCGAAACCGGCGATGGCCCGCACGACATTGCGCGCGCGGCGCTGATGTTTGCGGCGCTGGATCATTCCGGTCGTCAACTAAGTTTCTACGAAGATCATCTGCAAGAAATTGCCAATCACGCCCGCGAAGACTCAAGGCCGATGTTGCATATGGAGGACGGTGCGCGTGCGTTAGAGTCCGTCATGGTTGGGCGATACGGCTATGATGGGGATCGTTTTTCTTATGACGATCCGAGCAATGCCGATCTCATTTCCGTGATTGAACGGCGGCGCGGTTTGCCAGTCGCTATCGGTATTCTTTATTTGCACGCCGCGCGCGCGGCGGGGTTTGAAGCAGTGGGCGTGAATTCGCCGGGGCATTTTCTTATTCGCCTGACCCTCCGCGGCCACACAGTTTTGATCGACCCGTTCAACGGCGCGCAGATTTTTCGCGAAGGCCTTGCGCTGCCGTCGCGAACGGGCACGCTCTCGCCTGACGATCCGCGTTTCTCGACGCCGGTGAGTGACATCGAGGTGCTGCTACGGCTTCAGAATAATCTCAAACTGCGCGCCATCAACGCCGGCGAGAAGCAGCGCGCTGTCGAAATCGGCACGCGCATGCTTATGATCGCGCCCAAGCGGGCGGACTTGTGGCTGGATATCGCGCGGCTGAATGAAGCGTCG
>DASZML010000300.1:0-3265 GCA_035551875.1 Rhizomicrobium sp. | reverse complement strand
TGCGCTTCGATCCGGATGATCGCATCGCACTGCTTGGCAAGAACGGCAACGGCAAATCCACGCTGGCGAAATTGCTGGCGGGGCGCATGCAACATATGGGCGGTGATGTCGTGCGTTCGCGCCGCTTGTCGCCTGGCTATTTCGCGCAGCACCAGCTCGACGAAATGGACTCGAACATCACGCCCGTGCAAACGCTGGCGCGCTTCCGCCCGAAGATGACCGAGACGGAACTGCGCACGCGCCTCGGCTCGATGGGACTTGTCGGCGATAAGGCGTTGACGCTCGTGGGCAAACTTTCCGGCGGCGAACGCGCGCGGCTGATGCTGACGCTTGCAACACTCGACAAGCCGAACCTGCTCATCCTCGACGAACCGACGAACCATCTCGACATCGACGCGCGCGAAGAACTCTTGATCGCGCTCAACGATTTCGAAGGCGCCGTCATTCTGGTGAGCCATGACCGCCGCCTCATCGAAGCAACGATGGATCGGCTGTTGCTGGTGACCGATGGTAAAGTCGAGCCGTTCGATGGCGATCTCGACGATTATCGCCGTTTCCTCCTAAGCGGAAAGAACGCGCCCGCGCGCCGCGAAGAACCCGCGCCGAAAGTGTCGAAAGAGGATTTCCGCCGCGAAGCCGCCGAAAAGCGCCGCTTGCTGAAACCGCTTAAGGAAAAAGTCGAGCTTGCCGAAGGCCAAATGGCGGAACTCAACAAAGAAATCGCCAAATATGACAAAGCGCTCGCCGACCCGCTGATCTTCACACAGGATCGCGCGAAAGCGACGGCTGTTTCCAAAAAACGCGCCGAAGCCCAACGCAAACTCGAAGCCGCCGAAATCCGCTGGCTGGCGATTAATGAAGAATATGAGCGCTCCGCCGCCGAATAGGGCTTTACCGCTAATCTTTATGTAACACGCATCGGGTGCGTTGCCTTCACGGTATAGAAGCGTACGGTGGCTGCGTGGCCCAACTAGAGCCTTTTTCTGACTGACGACCGTTTTTTCCACCGTAGCGGCCCCTTTTCGCTTGGTGAAATCGCAAAGCATGTCGGCGCTGAGGCGCCGCCGCCGAGCGATCTGTCTATGATGATCCGGGGCATCGCGGAACTCAGCTCGGCGGAATCCGGCGAGATCACGGTTTTCTGTGATGCTAAACACGCGAACGATTTTGCGAAGAGCCAGGCGAGTGTCGTCGTTATCAACACTGCGCTCGGAGAACATGCGCACAACGGCAGTTATCTTCTGCTGGTGAAGGAGCCTCGCCTCGCCTTCGCGCAGATCGGTCACATGTTTTATCCGGCCGATGCGCTCGATGCCGGCATCCACCGAAGTGCAAACATTCATCCAACGGCGTCCGTCGGCTCTGGATCGCAGATCGGCTCAGGTGCCGTCATCGGTCGCGAAGCGAGTCTTGGAGTGCGCTGCCATATCGGAAGCAATGTCGTCATCGGAGAAGGCGTTGTCATCGGTGACGACACCGTGATCGCCGCAAACGCGACGATCAGCCACGCGATGATCGGATCGCGCGTCCACATTTCCTCCAACGTGAGCATCGGCGGTGAAGGCTTCGGCTTTGTGCCGGGACCGAAAGGATTGATACGCATCCCGCAGCTGGGCCGGGTTATCATCGGCGACGGGGTTGAGATCGGAAACAACTGCGCGATCGATCGCGGCGCTATGGGCGACACGGTGATCGGTGCTGGAACGGTCATCGATAATCTCGTGCATATCGCACACAACGTCCGGATAGGCCGGCATTGCATCATTGCTGGCCAGGTCGGCATCGCCGGCAGTACGATGCTGGGGGATGGGGTGATGATGGGCGGCCAGGTCGGCATCAACGATCATCTGAACGTCGGATCAAACGCGCGCATCGCCGCCAAGAGCGGCTTGATCCACGATGTGGCAGATGGCGAAGTCGTCGGCGGCTATCCCGCTGTTCCGATCCGGCAGTGGCATCGCCAGACGATTGCGCAAGCGAAAAAAAACAAAACGAAACTCGACTGACGGCGGCTACGCCTTCAAAGCCGCCTTGGCAATTGCGCCCCATTCTTTCTGCTGCGAGCGATAGCGCGATGTTGCGCCGTCCAAGTTCTTCACGACTTGCGCGTAAAGATCGCGCGCTTCGGCGCTTCGGCCCGTCTTGTCGAGCAACATTGCGTAGCGTGTTCGCGCTTCTTCTCCAGCAAAGTAAGGGACGAGCCTGGCATATTCCTGCGTGGCTTCCTCGTTCTTGCCCTGCAGTTCCAGCGAACGCGCATAGATCATGTGGGCTTCCTCCGAAACGAATTTCGGATCTGCCGCCTGCAGCTTATCCAGCGTCGCCTGCGCGCCTGCACCATCGCCATTCAGAAACTGTGCGCGCGCCAATCCGAGCAACAGCGACGTATCCGTCGCGAACTGTCCCTGCGCGGCGTTCGTGTAGAGTTCGATGGCATCGGCATATTGCCCGCGTTGCATCAACTGTTCGGCGAAGGTGCGCTTGGCATCGACGGAGCCGACCATTTCCACATCGCGCATCGCCTGGCGGTAATCCTTGTTGGGATCGAGCGCGCGCGCAGCGCTTTGGCCCAAGCGGCGCGCGCCACGGCTGCGCGTCATGCCGGGCAAGATCACCATGAAGAAATAAATCGCGGGCCCAATCGCGGGGAGAAACACCAGCACATAGATCCACGGGAAGATATTGCCGGTGCGCACTGCATGCACCACGCAGATCACCAGCAGGCCAAGCAGAACAAGGCCGAGAGGCGACGAGAGCATTCCAAGGATGCTGAACATCGCGTTACGCCTGCTTCTCGAATTTGCCGCTGGGCTGTTCTTTCCAATATGTCGCGTCGTGACCGGCGGCTTTCGCTTCTTTCCATGACGCACGCGCTTTGCCCAGCGAGGCTTCATCGCGCCCGTCGAACATCAGAACGATGCGCGTGAGATTGTTCGGCACATCCCACGGCAACGGCTCCGCACCACCGACGAGAAACAGAACATTCGCGGTGTTCGCGTTCTCGTCTTCGGTCGTGATGAGAACCGGTTGGCGCTTCGCATCACCATCGCCCATCTGCGCGTGCGGCAGGAATGTCTGCTCGTTATAGGTCCACAACAGACCGTCGATCGTCGCCGCGCGATCTGCTGAATCCGCTTTGATGAGCGCGCGCCATCCACGCTCCAACGTGCGCTCTATCAAACCGGGCAACACATCGTCCAGCGTACGGCGTTCGAGGTGGTAGAACAGAACTTCGGTCACTTCTCGTAGTAATCCGCCACCAGAC
>DASZML010000299.1:0-9125 GCA_035551875.1 Rhizomicrobium sp. | reverse complement strand
CCCCAACGAAACCTTAAGAGGTTCGGTGTTGGATGACGGCAGGTGAGCTGCCATGTCCGACGCGAAACAACGCCTCAATCGACTGATCGAACTCGCGACATACGATGCGCCCGAAAATCGGCGCACGCTAGCGGTCGAACTTTGCGATTTGTTGTTGGACTGGCCGATGCATTATCCAACGCACATGCGCGAACCATTTGAAGTCCTGCTCGAAAAAACCGTGCGCACGATTGATGGAGAAACGCGGCATACGCTGGCAAACAAGTGTGGCGGGCGAGAAGAAACCCCAATCAATGTTCTGAACGAGTTCTACTTCGACGTGCCGCAGGACGTTCGGGATACGATAATTTTGCGCAATGCCCTGGTCGATGGGGCGATATCCCTAGCCGGCGACACGGCGGATATCGATGAAGCGGTGCTGCTGTGTGCAGCGCGCCACCAACGGCAGGACGAACTGCTCGGCGCGCTCATTCATGTGTTCAATATTGAACAAACGACCGCCTTTGCCATTCTCGACGACCTCTCGGGCCGCTCGCTCGCGATCGCATGCAAAGGTGCGCATCTTTCACGAACCACGTTCTCCGCGCTTGCCCTCCTCATGGATGCGGGTGGAGAAATCGAAGCACTGGGCGAGCGTTTAGCGGTGTTCGATGCGGTACCGCTTACTGGGGCAGAGCGTCTGCTCGTATTTTGGCGCTCACGGCAGCAGATGGCGGCGTGATCAGTTCTCGGCGTGAACGTCGCTGCGCTCGCGCGTTTTGGCGAATTTTAGCTTTGTCAACTTCTCCGAAACGTAGCCCTGTTCCCACGACGATTTGGCGAGGAACACCGGTGCGCCGTCGCGATCCGTCGCCATCTGATTGCGGTATGTGGAGATCAACTTTTCCAGCTCGGCTTCGTCGCCGGTAACCCAACGCGCGGTGTCGTAGGGCGATGCTTCCAGATCGACATCAAGATCGTATTCGTTGTGGAGACGCGATTTCAGAACTTCAAGCTGGAGTTGTCCGACAACACCGATGATCCATTGCGCGCCCAACATTGGCTTGAAAACTTGCGTTACGCCCTCCTCCGCGAGGCTTTCGAGCGCGCGCGTGAGGTGTTTCTGCTTCATTGGGTCGGCAAGCCGAACCCGGCGCAACATTTCGGGCGCGAAATTCGGTATGCCGGTGAAAATGATATTGCCGGATTCAGACAAGGTATCGCCGACGCGCAGCACACCATGATTGGGAATGCCGATGATGTCGCCCGGCCACGCTTCATCGACCGTTTCGCGCTCTTGCGCAAAGAAGAGAATAGGATTGTGGACGCCCAGCGTCTTGCCCGTGCCTGACTGCTTCAGCTTCATGCCGCGACGGAATTTTCCCGAACACAACCGAAGGAACGCGACACGGTCGCGATGGTTGGGGTCCATGTTCGCCTGAACCTTGAACACAAATCCGCTAACGTCATTCTCCGACGGCTTCACTTCACGACCTTTCGCGGCTTGTGGACGCGGCGGTGGGGCGTTTTTGGCGAGGGCTTGGATCAGCGGCTTCACGCCGAAATTTTTCAGGGCCGATCCAAAATATACAGGGGTCAAGTGTCCTTCGTGATAAGCGCGCGCATCGAAATGCGGCAGACCAGCACGCGCAAGTTCAACTTCTTCCTCAAACTTCGCGCGGATATCATCTGGCAACATCGCATGCATCGCACCGACGCTGACACGCTCGCCGGTTCCGAAGACGACAAAATCGTCTGCGTATAAATCGTATGTGCCCTTGAAGTTCAGCCCCATGCCTGCGGGCCACATCATCGGTGCGCATTCGAGCTGAAGCTGATCCGCGATCTCGTCCAACAGCTCTAAAGAATCACGAGCCTCGCGGTCCATTTTGTTGATGAACGTCATGATCGGGATATCGCGCAGTCGGCAGACTTCAAACAGTTTTCGCGTCTGCGCTTCGATGCCTTTGGCAGCATCGATCACCATGACGGCGCTGTCTGCGGCCGTCAGCGTGCGATAGGTATCTTCAGAGAAGTCTTCGTGGCCCGGCGTATCGAGCAAGTTGAAGATCACGCCACCATATTCAAATGTCATAACAGCGGACGTGACCGAGATACCGCGCTCCTGCTCGATCTTCATCCAGTCCGACTTGGCGCGCCGCGCTTCGCCCCGCGCCTTCACCTGACCGGCCGCACGGATCGCGCCACCGAGCAAAAGCAAGTGCTCGGTCAGCGTCGTTTTGCCAGCGTCCGGGTGCGAAATGATCGCGAAGGTGCGCCGGCGCGCGGCTTCGGTAGCGGGTGTCTGCGACATGGCGGCGGTGGGTAGCAGGCGCACCCGCCTGCGGCAAGCTAGACGACGGGTTCGTCCACGAAGGTGCGGCCTTCGCGGTCTTCAATCTCAACAATCCAGAGATCCGGATCGAATTTTGTCTGCCTATCGAACCAGGCGCTTGCTTTGTCTTCGTCGGCGCTGTCGCCCAGCGGTTTGACCCAGACAAGTTCACCCTCACCACGCCGTGCTTGAGAGAGAATAAGACTGGTACGGTCTGGCCGCGCGATCTTGAGAATGATCGCGCCTGATTCTTCAATGCCTTTCTTGAGTACATATGCCGACGCGCCAGCGACTTCGGCGCGGCGAATGAGTGCGCGAACGAAGATGCCAGTTTTTAATCGGGGAACGGTCACGCTGCAGCGTTGCGGACCTGGGCGGCGGGGTCAAGCGCGACGGCTTTTGACTCAATGCGCTCGCCTTCCTCATTCACGGCAGCAAACGGCAAGCGAATACGCACGGTGGTCCCGATACCCAGTTTGGATTCGATCCGCGCTTCGCCGCCATGCATTCCCGACAGCGCTTTCACCAGCGCCAGGCCCAACCCTGTTCCCTCTTGCGTACGCGTATGTGCACCATCCACTTGTTCAAATGGCTGGCCGAGACGCTCAACATCTTCTTGCGGGATGCCGATGCCGGTGTCGCTGACAGCAATCTCGATGGCACTGCCTTTCCGCGTAGCCAAAACTTTCACCTCACCGCCACGCGTAGTGAATTTTGTGCCATTGGTGAGCAGATTCACGACGATCTGTTTCACGGCGCGCTTGTCGGCGAAAATCATGCGGCATTCAGGCGATAGAATTGTCTTGAGTACTACGCCTTTGCGGTCGGCCTGCAATTTCACGAAGCGGACCGACTGATCGCACACTTCGAACAAATCGAATATCTCTTCCGTTAACTCGAATTTCCCAGCTTCGATCTTGGACATGTCCAGAATGCCATTGATCAATTCCAGAAGATGGCCTCCGCTTTCGTTGATAAGCCGCGCGTATTCCAGATAGCGCGGCGAACCCACCGGCCCGAACATCTCATGTGTCATCACTTCGGAAAACCCGATGATGGCGTTCAATGGCGTCCGCAATTCGTGGCTCATATTGGCTAGGAATCGCGACTTGGCTTTGTTCGCCCCTTCCGCTTGATCCTTGGCTTCGATGAGTTCGCCTTCGTGCGCTTTGCGTTCGGAGATATCGCGCGTCACCGCAACGATATCCGCTGCGGTGCCTTTCGCCGGTGCCGCGGGCCGGCAGCGCATTTCGGTCCACAGGTAACTTCCTTCCGATCGCTTCAAGCGGACTTCGGCAGAGGCCGAACGGCCGAAATAGCTGGCGTCGACAAAGGCTGCTTGCATCGCCTTTAAATCATCGGGATGGACCAGTTCCGAAGGTGCGATGCCCCAAAGCGAATCCGGCAAGCGTCCCAGCATCGTTTGAGCCGCCGGGCTTGCGAAACGAATGCGCCCATCGGACGAATGCCGGGTAATGAGATCCATCGCGTTGTCGGCGAGGAAGCGATACATCGCAGCACCTTCGGCAGCCGCGTTGTCGGCCGCGCGTTGACGGTCTTGCGTTGCAATAGCGATCAACGCCGATTGAACAACCGCCGCCAAAATCGAGGCGGCGTAGAATTCCCACGCGGGAACAAGCAATCGCGACATCGGCAGGAGATGGAGGGCTTGCAAGGCCGCAACGGCGAGCAGCGCAATTGCGGCTGCACCGCCAGCGCGCCACACCGATCCACGCCCGCCTGAAAGCGCAGCCTCGGCCGGCACCAGCACGAACCACACCAGCAACGGTGACGTCATCCCGCCCGTGATCGCGACCAGATAGCCGACGAGCAAAGCAAACGCCATCATTGCCAACGTTTCGAGCGTTGTGATTTTGAACGGCGTGAAGCCAAGCAATGCTAGCGCCGCTGGGGCGATCAATCCTGCGATCGCAATCCAGTCCAAAACATCGGGCTTGCGGACGACGAGGAAAAACAGAGCGCCCAACATAGCGCCCATGCCAGCCTTCACCGCCTGCAACACCATGAAGCGGCGGCGCTCGCTCAATGCGATGGCTTTTTCCGGAAGAAGGGTGGCGTGGTTATCGGGCATTAATTGTATGCTCTTCCTCGTGCCCGCCCCGCGTTGAATCTCGCGCGGCAAACTTAATGAAACTTAAATCGTGCGAAACTTTGTTCGTTAAATCGAAAGGTATGAGGCAGGCAAAATTCATCGGTTCTTAACGATGATGCCGCGATTCCGGCCCGCTTCGCTATTCAGGCAAGAAATCCGCAAGGCTCGGTAGCCAAACTCTCCGGCAAATAGGTGGGGATTATCTTGAAGGTTGTCGCGATTCCGGCAGGCCGAACGCCTGCCCCGGTCGATATTGCGCCTGAGCTTTTGCAGGCGCTCGATTGCTTGCGCGTCGCAGTTACGCTGTTCGACGCCGACGAGCGCCTCATCTATTGCAGCCGGCACTTCAACTACATTTTCCGCGCGCTCCCACAGCGCGAATCGCTCATCGGCCGCACCTATGAAGAACTGATTCGCCTTGAGGTGACTCTCGGTGACGTTGCCGACAGCGCACGGGCGCGCGATATCGAGGCCTTGGTGGCGCATCGCCGCGCACAACTTCGTGCTGGAGAATATGCGCCGCGAGATGTCGAACTCGCGGACGGACGTATCGTCGAATTGAAAGCGCGCCGTACGCCGGAAGGCGGTTGGATCGTTCTGTGGAGCGACGCGACCCAAGCACGACACCTTTTGCGCCGCCTCGAAACTGCCGTCGAGATGTCGGCGGACGCTTTCTCGTTCTGGGATTCGAACGATCGACTGATCCTTTGCAATCGCCTTTTTGCCGAGCTTCATGGATTTCAGACGCCCGATCAGATCATTGGAAAAGATTTTCGCGACTTGGTTTCCATCGCCGTGCAGCGCGGGCGGTTTTTCATCGATGGCGACGCAGATGGATGGATTGAGCGGCGGCTGGATGCTCATGCGTCGCCCGCCGGTGCCCTGACGATCGTCACCGTATCCGGCGATGCCTATTTGGTGCGCGATCGCGCGACACGCGATGGTGGCTGCGCGACAGTGTTTACGGACGTTACCGAACGCCATCGCGCCGAGACCGCGCTGGCCGAACAAACCGCAGCGCACGCCAGCACGCGCCAAGCGCTGAACAAATCGCAGAAAGAAACCCGCAAGCAATCCAATTATCTTGCCGATCTCACACGCCGCTTGGGCGCAGCCGAAGCCGAAGCCGATACCGCCAAGACCGCGCTTCTGCGCACGATGAGCCACGAGCTCAAGACGCCGCTTAATGCGATCCTTGGGTTCTCCGATCTGCTCCGCATGTCGCCGGATCGCTTCAAGCCGGATCAGGTCGCCGAATATGCGGGGCTGATCCACCAGGCCGGATCGAACCTTTTCCGTCTGATCAATCAGATTCTGGATCTCACCAAGATCGCGGCCGGCCGCTATCCGCTGAGCCTTCGCGCGCTGCCTGCCGGTTCGGCATTGTGGGTCGCGTCCGATGTGATGAGCGCGCTGGCTAGCGACAAACAGATCACGGTGACCATCGCGGATTGCGAAAGCGATCTGATGATCAGCGCCGACGAGAACGGTCTTGCAACCATGATCGGCCATCTCGTCGAGAACGCTGTTGGATTCACGCAACCGGGCGGCAAGGTCGATCTTTCCGTAACGCGCGATGGCGGCGTTGCGGTGTTCGTTATTGCCGACAACGGGCCCGGTGTTGCCGCGGAAAATCTTCAGCGCATTCAGGAACCGTTCGAACAGATCGGGCGCAGCACGTCGGATCACGTGAAGGGCGGCGGCTTGGGTCTTCCGCTCGTTCGTGGGCTTGCGGAACTTCACGGCGGACGGTTCTCGATTGAGAGCGTTCATGGCGAGAGTTTCACAGCCCGTTTGGAACTCCCGCTCGCCTGAAGCCTTTTCGCGGTCGCAATTCTTAAAATTTGAAACGAATTGCTCATCCGAAAATTTTGCTTTTTTATTCGTGAACTCCGCCAAAACTGAAATCTCCTGCATTAGATTGAACTTTATCGATTGTTTTCAGCAGCTCGAAAAAGGAACGGCCTAGCTTGCGTCGCGTTACGAAGCCGAGGGCGAATCAATGATCTTGCGCGCAATGTTTTTCATGGCGGTTGTGGCCATTCTCATGCCGCATGAGCCGAACCTCGGCCTGGGCCGCCCAAGCGCGAATGTTTCCGCGGCTTCGATGCTCTCGGTTGTTTCTTCGGTTGTTGCGCCCTCTCGAGAAAGCTGTGCGGATCGCGCCGTGGAGTGCGCCGCAGCGTCGGCAGCGTCGGGACGTCTGCAAGCTGCTGCGGTTCAGAGCCTCGGTCAGATAAAGGCAGAACTGGACGCCGAGCGCGCCAAGCGCCGCGCGGCAGGCTCGTTTCTCTGATTGACAGGCAATGACGCCTTCCGCCCAATCGGCGCGGAGGGCGAGCATGACCGATTTCAAACCGGAAGATCACCGCGTCGTTGCGCTGCGCAGCTTCGATGAACTGCGCCTGGGCGAAGTCTTTCGCAATCCTTCGCGCACCATCGGCGACGGCAACTTTGCGGCGTTCCAAACCGTCAGCCTCGACAATCATCCGATCCATTACGACGCCGAATATTGCAAGAAGCTCGGCTATCCCGCGCCGCTCGCGCACGGTCTTCAGGTGTTGAGTTTCACGGCGGCGGGTGCCGGGCTTTTTCCACATGTCGTCGGCGAAAGCCTGATCGGATTCGTCGAAGTCACCGCGAAATTCCTCAAAGCCGTTTATCCCGGCGATACGCTCTACCCCGCTCTCGAAATCACCGAACTGACGCCGCAGCGCACGACCGGCGTCATCACCATGCGCGCCACGGTGCACAATCAGCACGGCGCGTTGGTACTCGACGGAACGCACAAATATCTGGTGAATCTCAAACGCCAAGACTGAACGCCTCCGTCTTTGGGGCGGGCGCTTGCCATGCGCGGATGCGCCCACTTCGCGCGACGGGCGACACCAAACCGTAATGCACAGCCAGACGATCGAGCGCGATCTGCAACACGACCTTTCCTGAACGCACGGGCCAGTTGTTGCTGCCTTCGATCGATTCCAATCCACGCAAGTGACAGCAGACGTCGAACAGCAGATCGGACAGTCCCGGTCCCACCGCGCTCATCGCTAGACGAAAGCGTTGCTTGGCGGCGATCACCGTTTCGGCCTGCGCCGTCATCTTCGCGCCACCACGCCCATTGGAGATCGGCGACGAAAGATCCGCGCACAATCGAGGCATCAAATGCGCGAGCGTGAAATCGCGCCGCAAGCGTTCACCGGCGTCGTATTGCGCCGGTTCGATCATTCCACGCACCCGCAATCGCGCCAGTGGCGATTCCGCTTCATTGACGGTGACAAGCTGCTCGCCCTCGTCCGTTTTCATCAGCTTGATCGCGCGCACCTGGTGCTGCACGGCGTAAGGATTGGGCAGTGCGTTCACGCGCTCGAACCAGCGCGCGCCTTCCGCCGAGAGCGCGAAGGTTTCCGGCTTTGTGCCGCGGCCCTCAAGCCAGCCACGCTTGCGGAATTCTTCCACATGATGTGCCGCGACGCGCAGAACCCTGCCCGCACGGCGTGTCCCCACCAGCGCGTAGCGCCCATCCGCCTCCTGCGCGAGGCACATGCCTTTGGCCGCCAGGGTCCGGAACACCCGCCGGGCCTCTCGTTCCACTTCATAACCGCCTGTGATGCCAACCCCTTCCATTTGTTTTCCTTTTGTTCTCTATAAGACTTCTCGCGGTGGCCCTTTTGGCCACCGCTTCGATCCTGAATATAATCCACCGAGAATCCTTGTCAAGGCATATATTCTGAATAAAAATTTTTGCGCTATGATGACCCTGTTTTGTCTTCGCGCGCCGAAATTCCGGCGCTTTCGTCCGCTCTGCTAAGGTACGATGCGTTTCAGGAAGACCGACATGCGATTGCTCAAGCCCGCGCTTGCCATGCTGCTGCTGACGATACTTGGCGGCTGCGTCGTGTTCGGCGGACCACGGGACAAAGCACTACGCCGCACGCCGGCATTCCGCGAAGGCTATTCGGATGGTTGCGCGGCGGCGAACAATCCAAGCGCCAATCCACGCGAACAGCTCACCGAACTGTCCGACCCCGATCATCTCTACCGGCGCGGCTGGGCGAGTGGCTTCCAAACCTGCCGCACAACATCGGTGGCGCCAGGCGATGCCATAACCGGACCACTGCCCGGCGTTCCGCATTAAACCCTTGAGCCGCAATGCGCGCGCGATTTAGGGCTCGCGAGTTTACGAAGCGCAGTTTCGTCCGTCCACGGAGCGAAAGCTTGCGGCGTTACGAAACGGTCGGCTGCCTGATACGCCGCCAGCGCGCGATCTTCCGCTTCCACTGACATTTGCGAAGTGGGTTTCGCGGTCCTTCAGGCGCCGCGAGTAACCATGCTTGAAAGCCCGAAGCGGCTGGTCTAAAGGGGCGCCCTCCGTTGGGGGATCGTCTAACGGTAGGACCCCAGACTCTGACTCTGGTTGTCTAGGTTCGAATCCTAGTCCCCCAACCAAAACTTCTCGCCATAAAAAGCGCATGAGTTTTTCTCGCTGACGCCATTTGAAACGGGCGTTTGAAGCAGCATGGCGTGACGTGCCATAGCTTCCCGCGAGACTCGGGCTGGTCGCTCCGGATATGTGTGGGATTGCAGGAGAAATTCGGTTGCATGGCGGCGTGGCGGAAGCCGCGCTGCGGGCCATGTCTTCAGCAATCCATCATCGCGGTCCTGACGATGATGGAATCTGGCTAGACTCCGAACATC
>DASZML010000298.1:0-5415 GCA_035551875.1 Rhizomicrobium sp. | reverse complement strand
TGCCGCCGCGTTGGCACAATCCCCGCAACTGCTTCTGGCAGACGATCCTTTGACACAACTTACGCCGTCGCACGCGCGTGCATATGCCGAAGTCCTGCTTGCGGAGCAGAAGAAACACAATTTTGCGATGATCTATGCTGCTCAGAATGTGGAATCGGCGAAACTGCTGAATTGCGATGTCGCGGTTCTCAAAAACGGGAAAATCGTCGAGCAGGGCCCCGTTGCGCATCTGATGGTGAAGCCGCAGCAAGCCTATACGCAGGCGCTATTTCGCGTTGTCGCGAGTCGCGCGAAAGAAGTCGCTGCGCAAATCGGACGCAACGCGTCGCGCGGGGGAGCACTGCTGCAGGTGCGCAATGTGAAACTGGTATCGCAACCGAAATCCTCGCGCGAGCCGCTCAACTTTGAACTGCGGCGCGGCGCATCTCTTGCCCTCATTGGTGAAAAGGGTTCGGGGCGACACACGCTCGCGCGCGTGTTGCTCGGGCTTGATCCGGTTGCGACGGGTCAGGTTATTTTCGATCTGGTGGACATCGGCATCCTTGCCGAACCGATGATGGCGCACATGCGCCGCCGGGTGGCGTTCGTCACTGGCGACGATGAAGCGCTCGATAGCCGGATGACGATTTACGATACGGTGGCGGAACCCTTGCGCGCAAATCTTCATGCCCCGCGCGACGTGATGGCCCAGAATCGTGACGCGGCGCTCAAACGCGTCGGCCTTGCAGCTCTCGACGGCAATACCGGCGTAGCGTCGCTTTCGATTTTCGACAAGCGCCGGCTACAGGTCGCACGCGCGATCGTCAGTGCGCCATCGCTGGTCGTGGTTGACGAGCCTTTGCGCGGTCTCGATGCTTTTGCGCAATCGGTCATCATCGACTTGCTGCGCACTTTGCGCGAACAGGAAGGGCCCGCGCTTTTGCTGATAACATCTGATTTTGGGCTGGCGCGTGCGTTTTGCGATGACGCCATGGTGTTCAAGGGCGGCGCGGTGATCGAACGTGGCCCGATTCCGGCCATGTTGCGCGCGCCCAAGGAATTGCACACAAAAAAGCTCATCGACGCCGTTGCCGCAGCGCCTGCAAACGGGCTTCCGCCGGCGCCCGCGCAGGTCTAAAAACGGGCCTGGCGCGAAATGCTCAAACTTTCCGATCCTTCTCTGTTGAAATCCGACGCTTTTGTGGGTGGCCACTGGCTCAAATCCGCGAAGCGTTTTGCGGTGAAGAATCCATCGACGGGCGAGAAACTTGCCGAAGTCGCGGATCTCGGCGTCGACGAAACGCGCAAAGCTATTGAAGCTGCGTCAGGGGCATTTCCAGCTTGGAAGAAGATGCTCGCGAAGGAGCGCGCGGCGCTTTTGCGCAAATGGTTCGAGCTGATGATGGCGAACCAGGAAGACCTCGCGAAGATCATGACGGCGGAGCAGGGTAAGCCGCTGGCGGAATCGCGCGGCGAGATTGGCTATGGCGCGAGCTTCATCGAATGGTTCGCCGAAGAAGCCAAACGTGTCTATGGCGATGTGATCCCAGCGCCTGCTGCCGGGCGCAAGATCATCGTGATGAAAGAGCCAGTCGGCGTCGTCGCCGCGATCACGCCCTGGAATTTTCCGAATGCGATGATCACACGCAAATGCGGACCGGCCCTCGCGGCGGGCTGCACCTTCGTCATCAAGCCCGCGCAAGAGACGCCGCTGTCGGCACTCGCCATCGCGGAGCTCGCGCAACGTGCTGGGATTCCCGCCGGTGTGTTCAATGTCGTGACGGGCACGAAATCATCCGCCATCGGCAAAGAGCTGACAGAAAGCCCGCTGGTACGGAAGTTCTCCTTCACCGGCTCGACCGAAGTCGGAAAGATACTGATGCGTCAGAGCGCGTCGACGGTGAAGAAAGTCTCGCTGGAATTGGGTGGCAACGCGCCATTCATTGTGTTTGACGATGCCGATCTCGACGCGGCGGCGGACGGCGCAATGCTGTCGAAATTCCGCAACATGGGACAGACCTGCGTTTGCGCGAACCGTCTCCTGGTGCAGGACAAAGTCTATGATGCGTTCGCGGACAAACTGTCGGCGCGCATCGCAAAGCTCAAAGTCGGCGACGGTTTTGCAGATGGCGTGACGCAAGGCCCGCTCATCACGATGGATGCTGTCGAGAAAGTCGAAGGCTTGCTCAAGGACGCGACCGCGAAAGGCGCGAAGATCGTGCAGGGCGGCAAGCGTGGCGAAGGTCAGTTCTTCGAGCCGACGCTGGTACGCGACGTGACGCCATCCATGCAGATCGCCAAGGAAGAAATCTTCGGTCCGGTCGCCACGCTGTTCCGCTTCAAAACCGACGAAGACGCGATCCGCATCTCGAACGACACCGAGTTCGGTCTCGCGGCTTACTTCTACGCACGCGATGTCGGCCGCGTCTTCCGCGTCGCCGGCGCACTGGAATATGGCATCATCGGCATCAACGAAGGACTGATCTCGACGGAAGTTGCACCCTTCGGCGGCATGAAAGAATCCGGCCTCGGCCGCGAAGGCTCGAAATACGGCATCGACGATTATCTCGAGATCAAATATCTCGCCGTCGGTGGATTGGGAGACGTCTGACACATGATTCCGCGTTACGCGCGCCCTGAAATGGTTTCGATCTGGTCGGACGAAACCAAGTACCGCATTCATTTCGAAATCGAAGCCCACGCAGCCGACGCGATGGCGGAAGCTGGCGTTATTCCCAAAGAAGCCGCCGCCGAAATCTGGAAGAAGGGCAATGCCGCGACGCTCGATCCGGCGCGTATTGTCGAGATCGAGAAAGAAACGCGGCATGAAACGATCGCGTTCACCACGCATCTCGCTGAGTTGATTGGCCCCGCCGCACGTTTCGTGCATCAGGGCATGACATCGTCGGACGTTCTCGACACCACTACTGCCGTGCAATTGACGCGCGCGACAGATATTTTGATCGCGGACGTCGATTTGTTGCTCGCTGCGCTCAAGAAGCGCGCGCTGGAAAACAAATACACACCAACCATCGGGCGTAGTCATGGCATCCATGGCGAACCCACGACGTTTGGATTGAAGCTTGCCGGCTACTATGCCGAATTCCAGCGCAACAAGGAGCGATTGAAAACGGCGCGCGCGGAAGTCGCGACGGCCATGATCTCCGGCGCAATGGGCACGTTCGCCAATGTCGATCCGCGTGTCGAGGCGCATGTCGCCGAGAAACTTGGCCTGCGCGTGGAAACGGTTTCCACCCAAGTGATCCCGCGCGATCGTCATGCCGCTTACTTCGCGGCGTTGGCCGTTGTGGCGAGTTCGCTGGAGCGGCTCGCAACGGAAGTGCGACATCTGCAGCGCACGGAAGTGGTGGAAGCGCAGGAATTTTTTGCGGAAGGGCAAAAGGGCTCGTCGGCAATGCCGCACAAGCGCAATCCCATTCTCTCCGAGAACGTGGTTGGCCTGTGCCGCATGGTGCGCTCTTACGCCTTGCCGGCGTTCGAGGACGTTGCGTTGTGGCATGAGCGGGACATGTCGCATTCCTCGGTCGAGCGTTTCATCGCGCCAGACGCAACGATTACACTCGACTTTGCGCTGGTGCGCATGGCGGGCGTCATCGACAAGCTACTGATCCGCGCCGATCGCATGCAGAAGAACCTCGACCTGACACAAGGCATCGTTCACTCCCAGCGCGCGCTTCTGGCGTTGACGCAAGCGGGCATCGAGCGCGAGGCGGCTTACAAGCTGGTGCAATCGAACGCGATGCGCGCGTGGGCGGGCGAGGGCACATTGCTCGAATTGCTCAAATCCGATCCGGTTGTCTCAAAAGCAGTCCCGGCGAAAGCGCTCGAGGCGATGTTTGATAACGACTATCATTTCAAGCACGTCGATACGATCTTCAAACGCGTCTTCGGCTGATCTATAGTCGGACCGGGGGAAACATGCGCGCCGCATTAGCCGGGATCATCTACGCGCTCGTCGTTTTTGCGGCGGGTATCGTCGTGACGCTGATACGTCTTGGATTTCTCCAACCGGAGATCGGTCCGACTTTCGCGTCGATTATGGAATTGCCCGTGATTCTGGCGCTGTCGTGGTTCGTGTCGCAGGAGGTCATCAATTTCCAGCGTCTGGGCGGCGATGTCATTGCACGCATCGCGATGGGCGTTGTCGGCTTCATCCTGCTGATATTGTGCGAATTCCTGCTGGCCAATGTTCTGTTTCAGAAATCGCCCGGCATGTATGTGGCCTCTCTTCTCGTTTGGCCGGGCGTCCTCGGATTTATCGGCGAGATCGTGTTCGCGGTGATCCCCATATTGCAGCATGCGGCGCGGCGCAGACCTGTTAGCCCAGGCTTCGGTCTTGGTCGAAAGCCGCTCTAGCGTTCGTCCCAATCCCGCCACGCCAGCGTCCTTGTAAACGCCAAATCCCCCCTTACGTCATGGCCATGCGCATTGCGCGCATCGGGAGGGTCTCATGGAATTCGCTGGTGTTTCGCCCAAAAGACTGGTGTCGGCGGGCGTCGTCGTAGCCTGCGCGGTTGGATTGTCAGGCTGTTTCGATCTTGCCCAAAAAGTGGCGATCGGCCGCGATGGCTCCGGCGGTTATCAGATCGCAGTGGTGGCGGACGGTCTGATCGGCGAGGGCCTTTCGCGGGACCACGGTCATGGTCACATCCATTTCGGCGAAGACATGCCCATGCATCGCGCTATGACCCACGAAGGTGACAAGACGGTCGAAACCATTGGCACCGCATTTCACGATTTCTCCGATCTGAAACTCGATGACGAGACGCTGAGCTTGCACGTGAAGGGCTCCAAGCTCCTCGGTCTCATGGGCACGCAGGTCAATTTCCATCGCAGCATCGACATCGATCACGCGCGGCACCTCAACGATGACGATGGCGACGGCGATCATCTGGGTCATGAAGTGCTGACCAGCATCTTCGGCGATCACACTTATACGTATAGCGTTTGGCTGCCTGGCACGATCGATCACATCACCCCCGTGAGCATCGATGGACATTTGATTCAGCCGCAAGTCACCGATGCCGGCGATGGGCACTGGATAACGTGGAAGATGAAGTTCACCGATCTGTTGACCGCACGGAACCTCGCGTTCGATGTGGACTTCACCTCGCGCGGCAATTTCCACGACACGCAATCGCAGGCGGGCGATCATCACCACCATCACGACGATACGTAAGGCGTTGCCGCTTACTTCCCCAGCGCAAACGCGACGACCTGATCGCCGCGTTTGGTGTTGGACTTGGCGTGCCCGCCGGCAGCGATGACGACGTATTGTTTGCCGTGCCACATATAGGTCATCGGGGTCGCTTGTCCGCCCGCGGGCAAGCGGCCCTTCCACAATTCGGCGCCGGTCTTCGCATCGAAGGCTCGCAGATAGTGGTCGAGGGCCGCGCCAATGAAGACGAGACCGCC
>DASZML010000297.1:0-8542 GCA_035551875.1 Rhizomicrobium sp. | reverse complement strand
GATGTTCGGCGGCTTTCCCGCAGAACTGCGCAAAGAGTTCAGGCGAATCCGCAGCTTCGAAACAGCCGCGCTCGGCGAACCACAACGGTGTCGTGAAGTGGTTGAAGGTGACGACCGGCTTCAATCCGTAAGAGCGGCAGGTCTCCAAAACCTTCGCATAGTGATCGAGTTCGGCGTTTGAGAAGAAGCCTTCGCTCGGCTCGATCCGCGCCCACTCGATGCCGAAGCGGTAGCAGTTGAAGCCGAGATGTGCGGCGATGGCGAGGTCTTCGGCATAGCGGTGATAGGAATCGCAGGCATCGCCGGAACGGTCTTTATAAAGCGTCGGCTTAATGTTCTCGCGCAGCCAGGAATCGCTGTTGACGTTGTTGCCTTCACTTTGATGCGCCGAAATCGCCGTGCCCCAAAGAAAATCCTTCGGCGCGGGTTTGCGTTCTCTTGCGGTTCCGGCGGCGGCTTGTGTTGCTGCGCTCATGGCGGCTGCTCCTGCAATAAGCTCACGGCGTGTGATGGTCATGGCGCCGGTCCCGATAGTTTAATAGTGGAAGATGTCATCGCTCGTTCCAATGGATCATCGGAAGGCCCGCGACGGGCGATTGGAAAGAGGGCAAGGATGTTCCGAGAAGCGATCCAAGATAGACGGTACGCAGATCTGCGCCCCCGAACGTCACACTCGTCATCATCGGCGCGATTTTGCTGTTGGTTGTCGAGATCGTTTCTGCGCTCACGATGACGCCGCTGTCGAACTCCGTATCGAACCGCGCGACGGCTTCCCGGTTGCTGTCCTCGAACAGTGTGAGCGCTTCGCCGTCGGGCGTGATGGCGATAAGGCGATCGGCAAAGATCATCGTCGCCCACAGATTGCCGAAGGCATCGAACGCGATCCCGTCGATCAGGCCGGAACCGAGCGAGCTGGGTCCATAAACCTCGCGGCGAGAGAGCGATCCATCCGGCGCAACGCGCAGCCGCGTGACACGGCGCGCACAGGTTTCGGCGACGTAGAGCCATTCCTCGTGGGCGTCGAAACGAATTTCGTTGGTGAAATAAAACCCATCGGCGACGATGCGAAGCCCTTTCTCGTCGATCAGTGCAATGTACCCATCGGCCTGCCTGCTGGAGATCGCATCGTTCCATGGATTGATCTTGGTGGAGATCGTGATCCAGAGCCGGTCTTTGCTGTCGCGCAGAACGAAATTCACTTTGCCGAGCGGCTTGCCGTCGATGCTGTCGTAGAGCGTGCGCGTTTTGCCGTCGCGCGACATGATTTCGAGTGCATCGGTGCCGAAATTGGCGATCAGAATGTCGCCATTGCGCGCGAAGGCGAGGCCGTTCGGCTGCGTGCCGCCGAAGATGTTCGTGTCCGTTGTCGTTGGTGCATGCAGCGCGATGAATTTCTGACCGCCATCGGCATGGATATGCATCACGCCGCCGCGCCCATCCGCCGCCCACAGCGAACCATCGCGTTCGGCCAATATGCATTCCGGCCGCGAGAGATCGTGACCGATCATGCGAATAGCTGCCGGGTCGACTTGCCAGCCTTTCAATGGATTGGGCTGCGTGTGCCGGATAAGCGTCATAACCCCTGCCATATCCGCGCTTGTATCCGCGCGATCGCCACAAGCATTGGCAGAAATCGCCTTCGCGTCAACATCTTCACACGCGAATGAACATCTTGCGGCGTCAAGATCGTGCCATCAGCGCAGATTGCCGGGCAAAATTCGAGCCGCTAGCCTGCTGCCAGGATTTCTCCGGAGCGAATCATGGCAACGCCGTCCAGCAACCTTGTCCTTTCGTTTCTGATGTTCGCGACCGGCATTGGCATTCCGATCATGGCGGCCCTCAATGGAAGGCTGGGCATGCAAATCGGCAGCCCATGGGCAGCGGCGTTTCTTCTCTTTCTATCCGGCGCGATCATTGCTGCGGTCGCGATGCTTATTCTGGGACGGCCGACGCAAGGCTGGTTCTCGGCGCCGCCGATTTTCTATGCCGGCGGCTTGCTGGTTTCGTTCTACGTTCTTTCGGTCACATGGAGCGCACCGCGTATCGGTGTGGGGAACGCGGTGTTTTTCGTGCTGGTGGGACAAATCTTCTCGGCAGCGGTGATCGATCAATATGGCTTGTTCGGTGCGATCAAATCACCGCTGACAACGCAGCGCTGGATCGGCGTCGCCCTCATGCTCATCGGCACATTTCTCGCCCGGCGTGTTGCATAGCTGGAAGAGCGCTGCAAAAAGCTAGCTGCCAAAGTTCCCGACATTAACTCTAGATTTCACAGATCATTCGCTTGCGTTGCGTGGATGCAAACCGTAAAGAGACGATGTTGGAATGACGGGAAAAAAGTAATGAAACGTCTTGGATGGATTGCTGCGGCAGCTGCTGCGTTGGCTTTGTTCAGTGCGCCTGCGTCGGCAAACGAAATTTTCACTCTGACTGGCGCGACATTGCAAGATCAGTACGGCATCGCTTCCGGTTCAATGACTGGCAGTATCACGCTCGATAGTAGTTTCAATGTTGTATCGTTTAACTTTCAAACTCCGGCAGAGCCCAGCGGCGGTGGATTTTCGTTCTCGGCAGACAATTATACTTATCCTTCGGGAACAGCGACAGAGACCGGCTCAGTGACTCCAGGCGGTACGCTGACGATCTCGAATGCTATTGGCCGGATTATTTTTGATTTCTTTACCGTATCGACTTCGGGCCTCACATATTATACGCCGAGCTATTCTCTTGAATATCAAAGTAGTGCTGGAAATCGTTTAATTACAGCGGGCTCCTTTGTCCCAGCGGCAGCAACTGTCCCGGAGCCGGCGACTTGGACGATCCTATTGGGCGCGCTCGCGATGCTTGGTCTGGGAATGCTCTGGCGTTCGAAGTCGTCCGAGCCGCGCGCGCTTGTGGGCTGACGGGCATACAAGCATAGCGTTTGTGACCATCCAGGTCGCGGAATTTGACGTATAAACGAGGCGCGCGGTCACCCCGCGCGCCTTCGGCTTTTTCGACGCTCGCGATAAACTCCCCGCATGGCACCGCCGCGGCGCAAATTCGGACCTTCGCAAAAGCATCGCATCTTCCTGGCTGCATTGCCGGACAATGAAACGGCAGCGGAGATTCACGCGCGCGCCGAAGGCTTCAAGAACAAATACGGTTTCACCGGCAATCTGATTTTGCCCGAACATCTGCATGTCACACTCTTCCATCTCGGCGACTGGGCGGCCCTACCGGATGAGATCGTGAATTTGGCGTCCGGCGCGGCATCACAAGTGAACGCCGCTGCTTTCGAGGTATCGTTCGCGCGCGCGGAGAGTTTCCGCAATTCGACCGGGATCTATCCGTTTGTTCTGACTGGCGACGCGAAGCAATGGGGCGGTTTGTGCGATGTGCTCGCTGCTGCGTTGCGTAACAACGGTCTCGGCGGCGCGACGAAGGGCGATTTCCAGCCGCATGTTACGCTGACCTATGACAAGGTACGCGTAAAACCATTCAAGATCCAACCTGTCCGGTGGATCGTGCGCGACTTCGTGCTGATTCATAGCGTGCTGGGCAAGACCACGCACAATCAGCTCGGCCGTTGGCCGTTTGGATAGAACACCATGGCAAAAGTGATCACGATCTATGGCATCAAGAACTGCGATACGATGAAAAAGGCGCGTGCCTGGCTGGACAAGCGCGGCGTCGAATATGTTTTCCATGACTACAAAGCGGAAGGCATTTCGAAAACACAGTTGGAAGCGTGGGCGAAGAAAGCCGGCTGGGAGGTGTTGCTCAATCGGGCCGGCACGACCTTCAGGAAACTGTCCGACGCCGACAAGGAAAACCTGACCGGGAATAAAGCTATTTCATTGATGGTGGCGCAACCATCCATGATCAAGCGGCCGGTGCTGGAGGTGGGCGGCAAGCTCACCGTCGGCTTCCAGCCTGACCTCTATATTAAGATGTTTCCCGGCTGATCGGCCGGCCGAAGGTCGCCGCCAAGGCTGCTTTTTCGCGCCGCCGGAGGGAACCATTTGATGAAATTTTGCATTGACGGTGCGCGGGCAATTTCCATGCGGACGGGATCATGTTGGGACTATTACTCAATCGGCTGATGAAGCAGGGAACGCTGACGGTCATTCATGCCAATGGCGCGCGGGAAGCGTTCGGCATTGGTGAGCCTCGCGTGACGATCCGGCTGCATGACAAGCGCGCGGCATTCGATCTGCTTCGCAATCCCGATCTGGCGCTGGGGGAGCTCTATATGAACGGGCGCCTGACCGTCGAGAATGGTGACATCACCGATCTGCTATCGCTTCTGATGTTGAACCTCGGCAAGGTGCATCCAACCGGCTTGCACAAGATGATCCGCCGCTTCCGCACGCTCACCCGCCGCTTCGCGCAATTCAATCACGCCAAGAAATCGAAAGAGCACGTCGCGCATCATTACGATCTGAATGGCCATCTCTACGATCTTTTTCTTGGCCGCGACAAACAATATTCTTGCGCTTATTTTTCCGCACCGAATGAGACGCTCGAAGACGCGCAGATCGGCAAGAAACGCCACATCGCAGCAAAGCTTCACCTCGACCGTCCGGACCTGAAGGTTCTCGACATTGGATGCGGCTGGGGTGGACTGGCTCTTAATCTCGCACAGGATTGCGGCGCCGATGTTCTTGGCGTCACTCTTTCCGAGGAGCAGATTGGGATTGCGCGCGACCGGGCCGAAAAGGCCAAGCTCACAGACAATTGCCGCTTTGAACTTGTGGACTACCGCGCGCTGGGCGGCAAATACGACCGCATCGTGTCCGTGGGCATGTTCGAGCATGTCGGCGCCCCTTATTACGACACTTTCTTTGCCAAGGTGCGCGATCTCCTCGCCGACGATGGCGTGATGCTCTTGCACACTATCGGGCGTACCGATGGGCCAGGTGCGACGAACGCCTGGATCGCGAAATACATCTTCCCTGGTGGCTATGTGCCGGCGATGAGCGAGGCTGTCGCTGCTGTCGAGCGTAGTGGGCTCATCGTGAGCGATGTGGAAGTCCTGCGTCTGCACTACGCCGAGACATTGAAGGAATGGCGCAAGCGGTTCACCGCCAATCGCGCGGAAGCCGCGAAGCTTTACGATGAACGCTTCTGCCGCATGTGGGAGTTCTATCTGGCGGCTGCCGAGATGGCATTCCGTCATGACGGCCAGGTCGTGTTCCAGTTTCAGATTGTAAAAGATCAGCACGCGCTGCCGATCACGCGCGACTACATGCTGGATGCCGAACGCACGATGCGTTTTGCCGGCACCGAGCAAATGCCAACGCCGTTGCGCCTTGTCTGACGGCTGCGTCTGCGGCACCGGGAAATCAAGCTGCGGCGTCGCGGATTTAGCTGTGCAGAACTTTGGCGCAATCGGGATTATCCTTGCCGGGTGTGGCTGCCAGCGATTGATTCGCGGAGCGCTTTGCGCGATCAACCCGGCCCGTAGAAAGCCCGAACAGCGCCGATGGAACAAGAAGCCTATCGCCACGTCCCCTATGACATCGAAATCGAGCAGGCCTTGCTCGGTGCGGTGCTTGTGGACAATCGGGCGCTGGAGCGTGTCAGTTCGATCCTGAAGCCGGAACATTTCTACGATCCGCTGCACCAGCGTATCTATGAGATCATGGCCGCGCAGTCCGAGCGCGGCGGCATGGTGCTGACACCGCTCACACTGCACGCCGCGATGAAGGCCGATCCGGGACTGATCGAAGTCGGCGGACACGCTTATCTTGCGGGGCTCGCGCAAGCCGCGCCCGCGATGCCGAATGTGCGCGACTATGCGCGCATCTTACAGGACCTTGGCGTGCGCCGGTCGCTGATCCATATCGGCGAAGACATCGTCAACACCGCCTACGAAGCGCCGCACGAGAAGCCACCGAAAGCGCAGATCGAAGAGGCCGAAAAGGCGCTCTATCGCATCAGCGAAAGCTCCAAATATAGCGGCGGGCCGATTGATTTCGGCGAAAGTCTGCGCCGCACGGTGGAACTGGCTGAGAAAGCGCAGGCGCGGGGCGGACGCATCTCCGGCCTCGTCACTGGCTTCACTGACATCGATTCCTTGCTGGGCGGTTTGCAGCCGTCGGACTTGCTGATCCTCGCTGGCCGCCCCGGCATGGGTAAAACCTCGCTCGCGACGAATATCGCTTTCCACACCTGCCGCGCTTACATGCAGGACATCGAGTCCGGCGCAGAAGTGCCGCGCGGTGCACCGGTTCTTTTCTTCTCGCTCGAAATGGCGGCGCAACAGCTGTCGGCGCGTATTCTCTCCGAGCAGACCGAAATCGAGATGTGGAAAATCCGCAACGGCCGCTTCTCGGAAAGCGAGTGGGACAAGTTCGTGCTGTCGATGCAGGATCTGTCGAACCTGCCGTTCTATATCGACGATAGTGGCGGCATTTCCATCGCCCAGATCGCAGCGCGTGCGCGGCGCATGAAGCGCGAAAAGAATATCGGCTGCGTGATGATCGATCACATTCAGCTCGTCGCCGGATCGGGGCGCGCGGAAAACCGCGTGCAGGAAATCACCGAGATTTCCAAATCGCTGAAAGTTCTGGCGAAGGAACTGGACGTTCCGGTGATCGCGCTATCGCAGCTGTCTCGTGGCGTCGATGCGCGCGACGACAAGCGGCCGGTGTTGTCCGACCTTCGCGAATCCGGCTCGATCGAGCAGGACGCCGACGTCGTGATGTTCGTCTATCGCGAAGAGTATTACCTGAAGTCGCGCGAGCCCGATCCCGGTTCAGCCGAACACATCAAATGGCTGGAAAAGTGCGAACGCTCGCATCGCCGGGCCGAAGTTCTGGTGGAAAAACATCGTCACGGCGCCACCAACAAGATCGAACTCTTCTTCGACGACCGCTTCACGCGGTTCTCGAATTTGGTCACCGATCAGTAAAAGCCGTACCTTGCGCCCAAAATGGGCGCGTGTTAGATTCTCCCAATGCGGATTATTGCCCGAAGCACGCTGCATGCATTCGTGGCGTCTCTTGCCGGGCACAAAGATCAGCGCGCAGTCAAAGCTGCGCTCGATTCCTGGTTCGCGGAAGTTAAGAAAGCGCGGTGGTCCTCCACTGCGGACATCAAGAAGCGATACGCGACGGCAAGCATCGTTTCCGCCGAGCGGATCGTTTTTAACGTAAAAGGCAATTCATATCGGCTTGTGATCGCCGTCGATTTCGGCAAAAGCATTGTCTGGATAAAGTGGATCGGTACTCACAAAGCGTACGACCGGATCGATGTGGTAAGGGTGAAACATGAAAAGCGAGATTAAACCGATCCGCAGCAAGGCCGATCACAAGCGCGCGCTGGCCGAGGTCGAAAGATTGTGGGGCGCGAAAAACGGCACGCCGGAAGGCGACCGGCTCGATGTGCTGGCGACGCTCATTGAAGCGTTCGAAGAACAGCACTACCCGATGGACCCGCCTGATCCCATCGAGGCGATCCGTTTCCGCATGGAAAGCCAGGGCCTCTCACGTAAGGATCTCGAAACGATGATTGGCACACGCACGCGCGTCGCCGAAGTGCTCAATCGCAAGCGCGCGCTTTCCATCGGCATGATCCGCCGTCTTCATGAAGAGTTGGGTATTCCGGCGGAGGTTCTGATCCGTCCGTCACGGCGTCAGGCGGCATAGAAAATGGGTAATTTCTTCACTGGCCGCAGCAACCGGCAGGAATACTGGATTTCGGTCGCGATTTTGATCGCAGCCGCATTGGCGCTGGCCTATTTCCAGATGCAGGCTGCGAGTGCCGCGATCACCATCATGTGGATCATCACGTGGATCCGGCGTCTGCACGATATCGGCAGACCGGCCTGGTGGTCGGTGCTGCCGCTCCTCGTCGTGGTCGTTCTGGCGATTGCCGGTATCGCGCTGGGCGGCAAAGCGTTCGAGGAAGTTATCCTCGCGGCCGAAGGCGGGAAGGCGATCGGGCCGAACGATCCGGGCTTCGCGATCGTCGCGCTCGTGGTTTTGGTCGGGCTGCTGTTTCAGTTCGGCTTCACCATCTGGCTCGGTATCAAGAAGGGCGATGCGGGCGACAACAAGTTCGGCGCGCCTCCGAAGGACTAACGCGAATTGCGTTGACATCTGGCAATATGTTCTCTATTTGTTCCATATCTGCTGGCGGATTGCCTTAAGGGTATCCGACCGGCCTGTCTGCGTTCACGAGGTTCTATGAAAGGTCTGGAAGTGGAGGGGAGGGAGGTGGCAAAAACGGGAAAACAACCTCTGGGCATTTGTCGAAGGATTTCATTTACGTGAGTGCCTCCGCCGCTTTGACCATGCCGCTCGCCAGCGAAACTCGTGGTCCGATGAACAGTTTCGAAGCAGCGCGGCTGAACGTGCGCTTGAGCGCGATCGTGGAGAACTACCGCGCCTTCCAATCGCTCAGTGGTTCCGCTGAAGTCTCCGGCGTTGTGAAGGCGGACGGTTACGGCACCGGCGCCATCGAAACGGCGAAGACATTGCGCGCCGCCGGCTGCAAAACATTTTTTGTCGCGCGGTTGAGTGAAGGCATTGCGTTGCGTCCGGTACTCGGGGAC
>DASZML010000296.1:0-4086 GCA_035551875.1 Rhizomicrobium sp. | reverse complement strand
GGAAGAGGGCCACACTGTCGACGTCTATCAATCGACCTTCCGGCCGCTGAAGCATACTCTCTCAGGCCGCGATACGCGCGCGCGTTTCAAGCTCGTGGTCGATGCGAAGACCGACAAGGTTCTGGGCTGCCACATCTTCGGTTTCGACGCCGCCGAAATCATCCAGATGGCGACGGTGGCGCTCAAAATGGGCGCGACGAAAGAGAATTTAGACTCCGCCATTGCGCTGCATCCCACCGCCGCCGAAGAACTCGTGACCATGCGGACGAAGAGCTACTCGAAGCCCTAGGTCATCACGCGCAGCGATTTGACTCGGGAAAAATCACGGTCATGGGTCACAAGAGCGGCGGCATTGATGGCGAGTGCGCTGGCGGCCTGAATGGCGTCACCCAGTTTCAGGCGCAGTCCAGCGCGAAGTCTTGCAGTTGTTTCGGCGATGCCTGAGTCCATGACAACAACCTGCCATGATTCCAGAACCGCGCGATAACGCCGCGCCAGGCTTTCGTCTTGCGCACGGAACGGTCCCGTCAAAATTTCCGCAATCGTCACTGCCGAAATCGCGAAGCGCACATCGCCGGCGTCATGCGCTTCGAACAATGGGCGATAGCGCGATGCATATTCGCGATGATCTTCGAGCACATAGATGATCGGCGCGGAGTCCAGAAAAAGCGTCGCACCTACCGGTAGTCCGCTAAGGCTTAGTGGCTCCATTCATCACGCAATTCGCGCAGTGTTTGGTTGCTATCTTCGCCCCAAAGGCCGCGTCCGCTTCCCGACAGCGAGAGCAAGGATTGCTGGCGTGCGTGCCGGTCGTTTGCTCCGACAGGAACCAACGCTGCAACTGGCTTGCCGTGACGCGTAATAACAGTCGAGCGGCCTTTTTCCGCTGCCGCCAGCAGATTCGGCAGTTGGTTGCGCGCGTCTTCAGCGCCTCGATGAGCCGGGGTTTTTACCATCAATAAGCCGTACAGTACTGTACAGAAATGTCAATGGCCGTAACCTAAAAACTGCGTTCACCACGCCGTTCCGCCGCACTGGCAAAGCCTGCGCGGCTTTCGTATATCCACAGGCAGAGTGTGAGGAGTTGTCCGTGCCCTGGAGCCCGAAAAGCTGGCGCGAAAAGCCCATTCGGCAGGTTCCGGAATATCCGGATCCGGCGGCGTTGAATGCTGTCGAAGGCCAGCTTCGCACCTACCCGCCGCTGGTGTTCGCAGGTGAAGCCCGCAACCTGACGGCGCAACTGGCGCGTGTTGCCGAGGGTAAGGCATTCCTGCTGCAAGGCGGCGATTGTGCCGAAAGTTTCGACGAGTTCAGTGCGAACAACATCCGCGACACGTTCTGCGTTTTCCTGAGCATGGCGACGGTGCTGACCTTTGGCGCCGATGTTCCAGTGGTGAAGATCGGCCGCATTGCCGGGCAATTTGCCAAGCCGCGTTCGGACGATTTCGAAACGCGCGATGGCGTGAAGCTGCCGTCCTATCGCGGCGACATCGTGAACGGTGAGAGCTTCACGAAAGAAGATCGCGTGCCCGATCCGTCGCGGATGCTCCGCGCCTATTTCCAATCGGCGGCGACAGCCAATCTCGTGCGCGCTTTTGCCGGTGGCGGTTATGCCGATCTGTCGCGCGCGCGCACCTGGTATCGCGACGATCACAACCATCCCGATCTCTTGCAGAAATACACCGATGTCGTCAGCCGCATCGATCAGGGCATCGGCTTCATGCGCGCGTTCCATCTGTCGGACGCCATCAATCCGCGCACGTCGGCCGTCGACTTCTATTTCAGCCATGAAGCGCTGTTGCTCGGCTACGAAGAAGCATTGACGCGCGAAGATTCCACCAGCGGCGGTCTCTACGACACCTCCGCGCACATGATCTGGATCGGCGATCGCACGCGCCAGCTCGACGGCGCGCATCTGGAATTCTGCCGCGGCATCAAGAATCCCATCGGTCTGAAGTGCGGGCCGAGCATGAGCGAAGAAGAATTGCTCAAGCTGCTCGCCGTGCTCAATCCGGACAACAAGCCAGGCCGCGTGACGCTTATCTGCCGCTTCGGCTCGCACAAGGTTGCGGAGAAGTTGCCGAAGCTCGTGCGCGCGGTGAAACGCGAAGGCGCATCCGTCGTGTGGTCCTGCGATCCGATGCATGGCAACACCGTGAAGTCGGCGAGCGGGATCAAGACGCGTCCGTTCGGCCGCGTCGTCGAAGAGATCCGCCAGTTCTTCGCCGTGCATCGCGCCGAAGGTACCTATGCCGGCGGCGTCCATCTGGAGATGACGGGCCGCGACGTCACCGAATGCACCGGCGGCGCGCAGTCGATTCAGGAAGCGGATCTTTCGACGCGCTATGACACCAAATGCGATCCGCGCCTCAACGCCAGCCAGGCGCTGGAGCTTGCTTTCCTGATGGCCGAGTTGATGGACGCGCAGCGCAAAGGCCAGCGTCTCGCGGCGTCTGCGTGATCGCGTCGAGCTGAGGGATAGATGGGCGTCGCGCGATTGCTCGCGAAAGCGTGGTTCGTGTTTTGCCTCTTCGCGGCGGCCTATGCATTTCAGCGCGCTCTGGCCGCCGGTGTTCCATTCTCCGAGATCGCGGTGCCGGTGTGTGTTTGCGCGGTGCTGTTCTGCGCGATGGGATTGCTGTTCGTTGTCGGCTTCGGCGCATCCGCCAGTCCGTTCGGGCCCGCGATGTTGAACGAGCTTAAGCCGGATCATTTCATTCCCGGCTTCAACGAGATCGTATTTCTGGTTTTTGCCGTGCTGATCTTCGCCGCGCAGACCGCTTATCTGCCGACGCACGCCGATGGCGGATTGCTCGGCACGTTGCGCGATGCCGTCGGCTACGCCGTGCCAGGGCAGGGCGCACTCGAAGATCGCTTGACGACATGCGGCGTCGATGGCGGCCGGCTTACGGCGTCGGCGGTGTCCTGGTTGCTCGCCTTTATCTTTTTAGGATCGTCCTTGTCCCACGTGCGCTTGGCGGCGGGCATCTTGCGGCTGGAACGCGCGGCGCATCCCGAACCGATGGGATTGACGACCCTTACTTATGTGCTCGGCATCGCCGCCGTGATCATGATTCAGCTCTTTTTCGTCGGTTCGATCTACGGATTATTGCCGTGCGACATGGCGATAGGCCTGACCGGCGAACTCGCGATCGGCCTCGGACCGCTCACGCTCGCCTATCTCATCGCCGCCGCCATCACCGATCTTCTGGCGCTGGGGCCGGAAGCGTAGTCAACCCTCCCCTTGAGGGAGGGTCGAAGCGCGTAGCGCTTCGGGGAGGGGTGCGCGAAGCGCTTCTGGCAAAGGCGTTCCGCTTTCTAAAATCGCGCGCCAGATTCCCTCCAGCACGACTTCGGGATTTTTCAGAAAGTCCAAATTCCAGAATCGCAAGACGCGATAACCTTGCGCTTCGAGCCATTCGGTTCGCGCTAGATCGTAGATGACAGCTTCATCTTCGCCATGCTGTCCGCCATCCAGTTCTACGATCAGCTTCGCGGCAGGGCAGAAGAAATCGACGATGTAAGGACCGATTGGTTGCTGCCGGCGGAAGCGCAGTTCTTGCAATTGTCTGCGCCGGAGCAGCGACCACATCTTTCTTTCAGTTTCCGTCGCTTCGTCTCTCAACTTTCGCGCCGCGCCTCGTTTCAGCGCACGTCGTCTTTCTACGTCTGCTCTCGGGCTATTGCGCACGGACCCCTCCCCGAAACGCCAAGGGCGTTTCGACCCTCCCTCAAGGGGATGGTCGATCGTTTAACGGATGGGTGTCACGCCGTTCTGCCGAAAGTGTCGCGAGACTTACACCGCGTTATCCGGTCCCACGCGCACGACCATCTTGCCGGAATTGTCGCCGCTGAAGAGGCCGAGGAAGGCTTGCGGCGCGTTGTCGATTCCGTCGCGGATCGTTTCCTGCCACTTCATTTTGCCGCCCATCGTCCACTTCGCCATGTCCGCCATGAATTGCGGCAGCATGTCGTAATGGTCCGAGACGATGAATCCCTTGATCGTCAGGCGCAGGGGAATGACGGCGATGATGCTGCTCGGTCCCGGCGGCAATGTGGTGGCGTTGTATTGTGCGATCATGCCGC
>DASZML010000295.1:0-7129 GCA_035551875.1 Rhizomicrobium sp. | reverse complement strand
AGACGGAGCATGTGTCCGTTCTCGACGACAACAGCTTGCGGCACCTGTAGCGACCGTGCGAGCCGTGCATGTTCGGCCATATGGCGGACCTCGCCATGCACCGGCACCGCGATCTGCGGACGGATCAGCCGGTACATCTCTGCCAACTCTTCGCGGCACGGATGGCCGGACACATGAACGAAGTGATCCTCTACTGTGAGGACTTCAACTCCAAGCTCGGAAAGCTGATTGTGCAATTCATGGATGGCAATGTCATTGCCGGGAATGATGCGCGACGAGAAGATCACGGCATCGCCAGCGCCAAGTTGCACACTCGGATGATCGCCGCGCGCAATACGCGCCAACGCGGCGCGCGGCTCGCCCTGACTTCCTGTGCAGAGATACAGCACTCTGTCAGATGGAAGCTGCGCCGCTTCCTCCTCGTGGATAAGCCTTGGAAAGTGTTTCATGTAACCGGTTTCACGCGCTGCGCCGGTGATGCGGTGCATCGAGCGGCCAACTAGAGCGACTTCGCGGCCATGCTCTCGCGCGGCTTCGGCCACGCTTTGCAAACGCGCGAGATTTGACGCGAAGCCCGTCACCGCGACTTTGCCCTTCAGCGTGCCGATGAGTTCAGTCAGACCCTTCTTCACATCGGCTTCGGAACCGGAATGACCTTGCACCAGCGCGTTGGTGGAATCGCACACCATCGCCAGCACGCCTTCATCGCCGATCTTGCGAAACGCGACTTCATCGGTCGCTTCGCCGATCAAGGGTTCGGGATCGAGTTTCCAGTCGCCCGTGTGCATCACGGTACCGAGCGGCGTGCGGATCACGAGCGCGTTCGGTTCGGGGATCGAGTGAGTGATGGAATGGAATTCGATGTCGAACGGGCCGAGCGTCAGCCGGCCGCCGAGCGGAACGACCTTCACGCGCGCCTGTTCCTCAATACCCGCCTCCAGCAATTTGTCGTGCATCAGGCGGGCAGTGAACGGTGTCGCATACATCGGGCAACGCAATTGTGGCCATAGATGCCCGACGGCGCCGATGTGATCTTCATGCGCGTGCGTCAGCACGATGCCGAGAACGTCTTTCCGGAGCTCTGCCAGAAAACGAATGTCCGGCATGATGACATCGACGCCCGGCGTATCGGTTTCGCGGCCGAAAAGCACCCCGCAGTCGACCACGATCCACTTGCGCTCATCCGGCGGCCCAAAACCGTAAGCATTGAAGTTCATGCCGATCTCGCCCGCGCCGCCAAGCGGGAGAAGCACCAGTTCGTCTTGTGAAGCCAAAGCCATTACGCCGCTGGCTTGGCGCGTTTGTGCGCGTTGCGCTGATAGATCATCACAAGGCCGCGGATAGTGAGATCGGGATCAAGATGGTCGATCACTTGTGTCTGGCGATGAAACGGCGTTGCGAGGCCTCCGGTTCCGATAACGGTCATCGGCTTGCCGAATTCTTCCTTGATGCGCGCGATCAGCCCTTCGATGAGGCCGATATAGCCCCAGAACAACCCCGACTGCATTGCCGGCACGGTGTCCTTGCCGATGACATTCTGCGTGCGGCCGACCGCAACGCGCGGCAGCATCGCGGCCGCCTGGTGCAATGCTTCGGCGGAGACGTTAACCCCCGGAGCGATGACGCCGCCCTCGTAATTGCCATTCTCGTCAACGATGTCGAAGGTCGTCGCGGTGCCGAAATCGACGACGATCAAAGCGCCCTTGTAGCGTTCGTGCGCAGCCACCGAGTTGACGAGCCGGTCCGCGCCAACGGCCGTAGGACGGTCGGTGTGAACCTCAATGCCGAGATCGACATCGGAATCGCCGATCACCAGTGCTTCGCATTTCAGATAACGGCGGCAAAACTGTCGAAGATCGAATAGCGCCGCGGGCACGACCGTCGCAACGATCGCCGCGTCCAGATCGGCAAAGCCCAAGCCTTGAAATTGGAGGAGCGGATTGAGCAAGACGGCGTATTCGTCTGCTGTGCGCGTGGTTTCCGTCACGGCGCGCCACTCTGCGCGCAATTCCTTGCCGTCGTGGACGGCGAAGACGATGTTGGTGTTGCCGGCGTCGATGGCGAGCAGCATCAGAGGAAGACCTCACCGGCCGCGATCGTGCGCGTGCGTCCTTGTGCTTCGCGCAGGATCAGCGCGCCGGTATCGTCGATGCCTTCGAACACGCCCGATGTTTCTTCGTGCGTGAGGCGCGCACGAATGCGCGTACCCAATCCAGCAGCGCGGGCGATCCAGGCATCGTGAATGGGTACAAAACCAGATGTCATCCAGACATCATACCATTTCGCAAAGTGCGCCGCGAGTTGGGTCACGGCTTGTGAGGGTGACGGGGCGGCAACATTCAACGCGGGTAACGACGTCGCCGGGAATTCGGTATCTGTCGGATGTTGCGCGAGGTTCATGCCGACACCGATGGCAAGGTAGGTCGGGATGCGATCTCCACCGCTGGCCGATTCCAGTAAGATGCCCGCAAGCTTCTTGCCCCCAGCCAGCACATCGTTCGGCCATTTCACTTTGATATCGACGTTCGGCGCGAAACTCGTCGCAGTATCTGCGGCCGCGATGGCGGTTACGAACGAGAGTTGCGCGGATTCCGACGCTGTCTTTTCCGGTGCGATCAGCAGCGTGGCTGCGAGATTGCCCCTGGGCGACTCCCATGCACGACCGCGACGTCCACGTCCTGCCGTTTGCCGGTCCGCACGCAACCAGAGCGGTCCCCGTTCACCCGTTGTCGCGAGACGGCGCGCCTCTTCGTTGGTGGAGTCGATCTCACTCCATTCGCGAAGTGCGTAGCCCTCGGGCCACGCCAGCATCGTGGTCACGGCAGAAGCGCCTTCGCTGCATTCGCGGCAGCCATCACCAATGGCTCGGCGCCCACGACGAAGAACACCGTGAACAATCCCGAGCCCGCCAGAATGGTGCCGAGCTTCACGCCCATCGTCCCGTCGAAGGCCGGCGCCGCATCGTCGAAATAGATGATCTTCACGATACGCAGATAATAATAAGCGCCCACGACGCTCGCGAGCACGCCCAGCACGGCCGGGATGTACAAATGCGCATTGATCGCGGCGAGGAAGACGTAAAACTTGGCGAAGAAACCGGCGAGTGGCGGAATGCCGGCGAGACTCAACATCAGCGCGGCGAATACAAACGCCATCGTCGGACGCGTGCGGGACAAACCAGCGAGATCGGCGATGGTTTCCACCGCTTCGCCATTGCGGCGCATGTTGAGGATACAAACGAACACGCCCGCATTGGTGATCACGTAGATCAGCAGATAGATGAGAACACCCTGAACGCCTTGCGTGGTGCCTGCCGCAAGTCCAAGCAGCGCATAGCCCATGTGACCAATGGAGCTGTAGGCCATCAGGCGCTTGATGTTGGTCTGGCCGATGGCCGCGAACGATCCAAGCGCCATCGACAAAACCGAGATGAAAATCACGATCTGCTGCCACTCGTGGATCGCGCCAGGGAACGCACCGAGCATCGCGCGCAGGAACAGGATCATCGCCGCCACTTTCGGCGACATGGAGAAGAACGCGGTGATCGGCGTCGGCGCGCCTTCGTAAACGTCCGGCGTCCACATGTGGAAAGGCACGGCGGAAACTTTGAACGCGAGGCCGGAGATCAGGAATACGATGCCGAAAATCACACCGATACCGACATGGCCCGCGGTCACGAGATGCCCGACCGTCGCGAAGTCGGTCGTGCCTGTGAAACCGTAGATGAGCGAAATGCCGTAAAGCATCATGCCCGACGACAACGCGCCCAAGACGAAATACTTCAAGCCCGCTTCCGTCGAGCGCAGCGAATCCCGGTGGAACGCGGCCAGCACGTAGAGCGCGAGGCTCTGCAGTTCGAGTCCCATATAAAGCGCGATGAAGCTGGACGCCGAAACCATCAGCATCATGCCTGTCGACGCAAGCAGGATGAGAACCGGAAATTCGAACTTGTCGAGCCCCTGCGAGACGAGAAAATCCTGCGCCATCAGCAATGTCAGCGCGGAACCGAGCAGGATCAGCAGCTTTGCAAACCGCGCGAAATCGTCAACCACGAACGCGCCGCCGAATGCGCGCGCTTCATGCGTCACCGGCATCGCCACGAACCACGCGGATGCAGCCAGCAAAATGATTGCTAGCGCGGACACCAAGCCGATGCCGCGTTCACCGCGCACCGCACCAAACAGCAGGAGCGCCAGAGCGCCGAGCGCGAGGATCAGTTCCGGAACGAGAACCGCAAGATTGGCGGAAAGATTCATCGTCCCGCTCCCCCAAGCGATGCCAGCTTCGGCGCGTGATCGATCGCCAGCGCCATCTTGTTCTGGTTCAGAAGATGATCAACGGACGCGCTTGTGACCTTGAACACGAAGTTCGGATAGACGCCCATGATCAGCGTCGCGACAACGAGCGGGGCGAGGATCGCGATTTCACGCGCGGACAAATCCTGAATGGCCATAAGGCCCGGCTTCACCAGTTTGCCGAAGATCACGCGCCAGTAGAGATAGAGCATGTACGCGGCGGACAGGATCACGCCCGTGGCCGCGAAGATCGCGACCCACGTGTTGACGATGAACGCGCCCAGCATGGTGAGGAATTCGCCGACGAAGCCGCCCGTGCCCGGCAGCCCGACATTGGCAAGCGTGAACACCATGAAGCACGCAGCATAAATCGGCATGCGCTCGACCAATCCGCCATAGGCCGCGATCTCGCGGGTGTGCATGCGGTCGTAGATCACGCCGACACAAAGGAACAATGCGCCGGAGACAATGCCGTGGGAGAGCATCTGATAGATGCCACCTTCGACGCCAACGTGTGTCAACGTGAACAACCCCATCGTCACGAAGCCCATATGCGCGACGGACGAATAGGCAATCAGCTTCTTCATATCCTCCTGCGCCAACGCGACATAGGAGGTGTAAATGATAGCCACAATCGACAACACGAACACGAACGGCGTGAACGTCGCCGAGGCGCTCGCGAACATCGGCAGCGAGAAGCGCAAGAAGCCGTAGCCGCCCATCTTTAGCAGAATCCCGGCGAGGATCACCGAACCCGCTGTTGGCGCTTCCACGTGTGCGTCGGGCAACCAGGTGTGCACCGGCCACATCGGCATCTTCACCGCGAAGCTGGCGAAGAAAGCAAACCAAAGGAAAGTTTGCATCCCAACCGGGAAATGTGCCGTGGCGAGAAGCACGGCGATGTCGGTGGTGCCTGCGTAGAGGTACATCCACAAGATCGCCAGCAGCATCAGCACCGAGCCGAGCAGCGTGTAGAGGAAGAATTTGAAGCTCGCATACACGCGACGCTTGCCGCCCCACACACCGATGATGATAAACATCGGGATCAGGCCGCCTTCGAAGAACACATAGAAGAGAACCAGATCGAGCGCGCAGAACACGCCGATCATCAATGTCTGCAAGGCCAGGAACGCGACCATGTATTCCGGCACGCGGCTTTGGACCGATTTCCAACTCGCGAGAATGCAGAACGGCATCAACAGCGCTGTAAGCACAACGAACAGCACGGAGATGCCGTCCACGCCCATGTGATAGGTGATGCCACTACCGAGCCAGTTCGCCTGTTCGACGAACTGGAAGGCCGACGACGTGCCGTCGAAGTCCGCCCAGATGTAAATTGCGACTGCAAGATCAGCCAGCGTCACAATCAGTGCGACCCAGCGCGCGAGATTTGCGGCCCCCTCACCCTTTCCACGCGCCAGCAAAATCAGGAACGCGCCGAGCATCGGTAGGAACGTCACGATGCTGAGGATGGGAAGGTGACTCACAACGCACCTCCCAAGAACATGAACCACGTCGCCAGTGCGAGAACGCCCAGCAGCATCGCCAGCGCGTAGTGGTAAACGTAGCCCGATTGGATTCGCACGCTTTCGCGCGTCACATCCAGCACGCGCGCCGAAATGCCATCCGGCCCAAGCCCGTCGATGATCTTGCCGTCACCGATCTTCCACAGCGTGCGGCCAAGCCACATCGTGGGACGCACAAGGAGAAAGTCGTAAATCTCGTCGAAGTACCACTTGTTGTAGAGGAACTTGTAGAGAATGCCGTCTCTCGCGGCCATGCGCGGCGGCAGCTCCGGATGCAGCACGTAGTAATAGAACGCCACCGCAAAGCCGATGGCGGTCACGACAAGCGGGCCAAGCTCGACCCACAGTGGCACTTCCGCGCCGATCGGGTGATGTCCGGCAATCGCGGCGAGCGACGTCTGCCAGAACTGCAACGAATTTCCGCCGACGAATGCCGGGAAGAAAGAATAACCCGCGAACAATGCGCCGGCCGCGAGGATCGCGAGCGGTATCAGCATGACGATCGGGGATTCATGGACGTCCTTGAGATCGATCGGGTGATGACCGTGATCGTCGCCATGCGCTGCATCGCCGTGATCGAGTGGCTCGTCATGCGAACGCGCATCCGAGTCCGCGTGCGTAAGATGCTTGGCGGCTTGTGCGCCGCGATATGGACCGTGGAAGGTCATCAGGAACTGACGCCACGAATAGAAGGCCGTCATCAGCGCGGCGATGAGCGTCATCCAGAAGGCATACGTCCCCATCGGCGTGCCAGAGAGGAACGCAGCGTTGATGATGCCGTCTTTCGAATAGAAGCCCGCGGTGCCGATGCCAAGGATCGGAAGGCCGACGCCGGTCAATGCGAGATTGCCGATCAGCATCATCGCCCAGGTGAACGGCAGATGGCGCGCCAGGCCGCCCATCTTCCGCATATCCTGCTCGTGATGCAGTGAATGAATGACAGCGCCTGCCGACAAGAAAAGAAGCGCTTTGAAGAAAGCGTGCGTGAAGAGATGGAACATCGCGTTGCCGTAAGCCGAAACGCCAGCGGCGGCGAACATGTAACCGAGCTGCGAACAGGTCGAGTAGGCGATGACGCGCTTGATATCGTTCTGAAACAAGCCGACGGACGCGGCAAAGAAAGCGGTCGTCGCTCCGATAAACGTCACGAACTTCAGAGCTTCCGGCGCTTGCTCAAACATGGGCGAGCAGCGGCAGACAAGAAACACACCAGCCGTCACCATTGTTGCGGCATGGATAAGCGCGGAAACGGGCGTCGGGCCTTCCATCGCGTCCGGCAACCATGTGTGTAGCCCGATCTGTGCCGAC
>DASZML010000294.1:0-2725 GCA_035551875.1 Rhizomicrobium sp. | reverse complement strand
CGAAAGCCATGTCCGTTGCGGACCCTGAAATTCGCTTTTCTGCAAAAATTCGCTATCAAGTCCGCGGTTTTGCAGCGCAGCGTCGGATTCATGAAGGACCAGAAGATTTTACGTCCCAAGGCGCGGCTTCCGCGCGGATTTCGCGACCGCACTGCGGCCGAGATCGCGGGCGAGCGCGCCGTGCTCGACAAGATTCGTGGCGTCTACGAGTCGTATGGATTCGAGCCGCTGGAAACGCCCGCGTTCGAATACACCGACGCGCTCGGCAAATTTCTTCCCGACGTGGACCGCCCGAACGAAGGCGTGTTCTCGCTGAAGGATGACGACGATCAGTGGATGAGCCTGCGCTACGATCTCACCGCGCCGCTCGCCCGCTATGTCGCGGAGAATTTCCAGAACCTGCCCAAGCCGTTCCGCCGCTATGCGGTGGGTCCGGTGTGGCGCAACGAGAAGCCGGGGCCAGGACGTTTCCGCGAATTCACACAGTTCGATGCCGATACGGTTGGCTCTAACTCACCATCTGCCGATGTGGAGTTGCTGATGATGGCGTGCGATGCGCTGGAGGCGGTAGGTCTCAAGCGCGACGAATACGTCGTGAAGATCAACAGTCGGAAATTGCTCGATGGTGTTTTGGAACTGGCTGGTGTTTCGGCCGAAGACGGCGTGCGGAGAGGAATTGTTCTTCGCGCACTCGATAAGGCAGATCGCCTCGGTTTTGCGGGCGTTCGCGCACTCCTTGGTACTGGGCGCAAAGACGAAAGCGGTGATTTCACCAAAGGTGCGGAGTTAGCGAACTCTGCGATCGACGAGATCATGAACGTCTTTGGTTGGGGCGAAGAAGGCTCTCGTTCAAAAAGCGGCATTGGGAGCAATGCGATTACGCTTGCGAATTTGGAAGATCGTGTGAAGGGAAGCCAGCTCGGTGAAGCCGGTGTTTCCGAACTAGCGGCAATTCGGAAAATCTTCGAGCAGTGCGGATATGAAGATGGTCGCATCGAACTTGATCCCGGCATCATCCGCGGTCTCGACTATTACACCGGTCCAGTGTTCGAAGCGCAGCTGACATTCCCGGTGAAGAACGAAGCGGGCGAGGAAGTGGTGTTCGGCTCCGTTGCCGGCGGTGGACGCTATGACGATCTCGTCGCGCGCTTTACCGGCCAGCAGGTCCCGGCGACGGGTATTTCTATCGGCGTGTCGCGATTGCTGTCGGCGTTGAAGGGCCGCAGCGAAGCCGCGCTGGGGCCATTGGTTGTCGTGCTGGCGCTGGACGATCCGCAATCGAGCTTCAAGATGGCGAGCGAACTACGCGCTACCGGTGTTCGTGCCGAAGCTTATGTTGGCAACAAGAAATTCGGCGACCAGCTGAAATATGCCGACAAGCGCGGTGCGGCTGTCGCGGTCATCGAAGGCTCGGACGAGAAAGCCAACAACAAAGTCACATTGAAAGATTTGGCGCTGGGCGCGGAGTTGGCAAAGAACATCGAAAGTCGGGCCGACTGGGTCGGCAACCGCGAAGCGCAGATGACCGTCGATCGTTCCGATCTCGCTGCACAAGTTCGCAAAATGTTGGCGCGAAACAAATGAGTGCTTTCCCGACATATGATGCCAGACGCATCGCGACGATCGGCGATATCGAAGCGTCGATGCTGGGCGTGTTCGGCGCGCGCGATTACTCGCGCAACGAGCCGTCTGTCTTGCAACCGGCGTCGCTGTTTCTGGATCGCTCCGGCGAGGAAATTCGCCGCCGTACGTTCACGCTCACCGATCCGAGCGGAAACGAGATGTGCCTGCGGCCCGATCTCACAATTCCGATCTGCAAAGCTTGGATCGAGAGCAAAGCGAAATCGCCCGCGCGGCTTTGTTATCACGGTCTGGCTTTTCGGTTTCAGCCGGGAGAGCCGGAACGTCCGACGCAATTTTATCCGGCCGGCGCCGAGCTGCTCGGCGTCGAGAACCGCGCGGCAGCAGAGACGGAAATTCTGAAGCTCGCTGTTGAGGCATTGCACGCCGCCGGTTTGCAGAAGTTCGATGTGAAGCTCGGTGACCTTTCGCTATTTTCCGCTTTCGTCGATGCGCTGGATATTCCGGCGCAATGGCGGGGGCGGTTGAAGCGCCACTTTTGGCGCAGCGGCTATTTCCAAGCATTGCTGGGCCGCATGTCCGGCAACAGTGCATCCGGTGCGCAGCAATTGCTCGCGCATCTGGGCACGCTTGATGAAGAACAGGCGCGGCCTGCGTTCGAAGGCTTGATGGATATGCTCGGCGGCGCACCTCAAGGTGGCCGCACGCGCGAAGAGATTGTCGACCGTCTGATCGAGCAGGCGGCGGATGCCGCGGCGTTGCGCCTCGATCCTAAGATCGCAAAATCCATCGCGGCGTTCCTGGCGATTTCGGGGCCGGCCGCAAAAGCGATCGAGAAGGTTCGCAGCCTCACAAAATCGGTTGGCGTGTCGCTGGAGCCGCAACTGAAATCGCTGACCGCGCGGCTCGCCACGTTGAAGTCGCTCGATATCGGGCAAGAGCGCGTGACATTCGCAGCGCGCTTCGGCCGCAACTGGGAATATTACACGGGCTTCGTGTTTGAGATGTGGTCGCGCGATGCCGAAGGCGATGTGCAAGTCGCAGGTGGCGGACGATACGACACGCTGCTGCAACAACTCGGTGCCAAACGCGCGATCCCGGCGGTCGGTTGTGCGATACGTACCGAGCGCGTGTTGGCAGTGCG
>DASZML010000293.1:0-8399 GCA_035551875.1 Rhizomicrobium sp. | reverse complement strand
TTCAAGGATCTCGGCATCATTCCGGATTCGCTGGAAGCCGTGGTGCCTGCGTATCTCTGGCGCTTCCGGCCTAAAGGCCAGTTTGAGAACAGCGCCACCGAGCGCGTCAGTGGATCGCCAGCCATCCGATAAGCGCCAACCCTGCAGCGATGCGATACCAGCCGAAGGGTTTGAGGCCGTAGCGTGAGACGATCGCGATAAATCCGCGGATCACGATATACGCCACGATGAACGACACGACGAAACCGACGCCGATGCGTTGCGCGTCGTCCGCGGTGAGCAGAGACCATTTCTTGTAAAGCTGAAACACCGTCGCGCCGAACATCGTCGGCACGGCGAGATAGAATGTGAACATCGTCGCCGCACTACGCTCAACGCCAAGCATCTCGCCGCCGAGAATGGTTGCGCCCGAACGCGACACCCCAGGAATGATCGACAGGATTTGGCACAAGCCAATCTGGATCGCTTTCCAGAGCGGTAACTCATCGCCGTCGAAGTAGCGCGGCTTCGGCGCGATGCGCTCGAAGATCAGAATGAGAATGCCGCCGAGGATCCATGTCGTCGCGATCACCGGCATCGCGCGATCCGGACGCAGCAGCACATTGTTGATGAACTTGATCACAAGCACGCCGACGATCGCCGACGGCAGGAATGCGGCGATGACGTTCAGCGCGAACTGACGTGCCTTCGGTTGCGTCGGCAACCCAACGAGCACATCCCAGAAGCGGCGCCAGAACACCGCGACCACCGCAAGGATCGCGCCCAGCTGAATGACGATGGTGAAAGCTTCCCAGCGCTCTGCATCGAGACCCAACAGATTCTCGGCAACCAACAGATGTCCGGTTGAGGACACCGGCAGGAATTCGGTCAGGCCTTCCACGATTCCCAACCAAAATGCGTTCAGAAGATCGTGCATGCCCTAACCCCGACGATGTGCGAGCGCTGCCTAGCACAAAGCCTAGAAATCCGACATGAAATGCAATTATGACATAACTATTGTCCCATAGGTCTAACCACATTTGCCTCAACGCTAATTGGTTCCGCATAAGTCAATTATTTAAGACACTAAAGCTGACATAAATGCTCGCAGACTCAAGAAAAATGCACTATGCGGCATTAAGATTTCCCTGGAAACTGCTATGACTGAACGAATGTTGCGCTTTGTGGTGAAGGAACAGGAGACGCCGCCCAAGCGTCCCGCCTCTGCGCGCGCCGGTGATTTCCACGAGATCTATGCCGAATTCATCGCCGAAAAGGCCGCCGAACAGGCCTCGCGTTGCTCGCAATGCGGCGTGCCGTTCTGCCAGGTCCACTGCCCCTTACAGAACAACATTCCCGACTGGTTGAAGCTCACCGCCGAAGGACGGCTCGAAGAGGCCTATGAGCTTTCGCAATCGACCAACAACATGCCAGAGATCTGCGGCCGCATCTGCCCGCAAGACCGCTTGTGCGAAGGCAATTGCGTCATAGAGCAATCGGGTCATGGCACCGTCACTATCGGTGCGGTCGAAAAATATTTGAGCGATACCGCATGGGCGAAAGGCTGGGTGAAGCCGCTCACGCATCGCCGCAATCGCGCGGAGCATGTCGGCGTGATCGGCGCCGGTCCTGCCGGTCTTGCTGCTGCCGAAGAACTGCGCCGCAAAGGCTATCGCGTCACCGTTTACGACCGGCATGACCGCGCGGGCGGTTTGCTGATCTATGGCATCCCGAACTTCAAGCTGGAGAAAGATGTCGTCCATCGGCGCGTGAAGCGTCTCGAAGATGGCGGCATCGTTTTCAGGCTGAATTTCGAAGTCGGTCGCGATGCTTCGCTCGCCGATCTGCGCGCGCAACACGATGCGATCTTCATCGCGACCGGCGTTTACAAGCCGCGCGAGATTGGAGCGCTAGGTGTTGGTCTCAAACACATTGTTCCCGCGCTGGATTACCTCATCGCGTCCAACCGCGTCGGGCTCGGCGACAAAGTCGCGGCATTCGAAAGCGGCGCGCTCGACGCGAAAGGCAAGAACGTCGCCGTCATCGGTGGCGGCGACACGGCAATGGACTGTGTTCGCACCGCAATACGCCAGGGCGCCAAATCCGTTGCCTGCATCTATCGTCGCGACCGGGACAACATGCCGGGCTCTCTGCGCGAAGTCGCGAATGCCGAAGAAGAAGGCATCGTCTTCGAATGGCTCACGCTGCCCAAGGCGTTTCTCGGCAAGAAAAATGTCGAAGGCGTGAAGCTCACGCGTATGCAGTTGGGATTGCCGGATGGTTCAGGCCGTAAAACACCGGCGGAAGTCGAGGGCTCGGCCTTCAATCTCGATGCCGATCTCGTCATCAAGGCGCTCGGCTTCGATGCCGAGAACATTCCGGCCGTGTTCGATGCACCCGGACTTGGTGTGACGCGTTGGGGCACGCTGACAACCGAGCCGAAAACCGCCGCCACGACGATGGACGGCGTGTTCGCCGGCGGTGACATCGTGCGCGGCGCGTCGCTCGTGGTGTGGGCGATCCGCGACGGACGCGATGCGGCGGCCGGCATTCACAAATATCTTGAAACGAAAGCGCAGACGCGCGCCCTGGAAGCGGCGGAGTAAAGATGCGCAAACTCAACGACGGCGAACTCGAAATCGCGCGTTTCATCGCCAATGCGAAAGCGCTGGAAGAAGGCCATGCTTATTCTCCGGAGCAGGAACACGATGCCTGCGGTGTCGGTCTCGTTGCCGCGATCGACGGCCAACCGCGCCGCGAAGTCGTTACTGGCGCGATCGAAGCGTTGAAGGCCGTCTGGCATCGCGGAGCCGTCGATGCGGATGGCAAGACCGGCGACGGCGCTGGCATTCATTTGCAAGTGCCGCAAGATTTCTTCCGCGCGCAAGTCGAGCAGACCGGACACAAGCTGCGTTCGGGCCGCATTGCGGTCGGGCAAATCTTTCTGCCACGCACCGATTATGTCGCACAGGAAACCTGCCGCACCATTGTCGAAGCCGAAATTCTGCGCATCGGCTTTTATCTCTATGGCTGGCGTCAGGTGCCGGTGGACATTTCCATCATCGGCGAAAAAGCCAACGCCACGCGCCCCGAAATCGAGCAAGTCATGTTCGATGCCGGCGACAGCGAAGACCTCGAAAGCCTCGACCGCCGTCTCTATCTCTGCCGCCGCCGCATCGAAAAGCGCGTGCGCGAAGCAGCGATCTCCGATTTTTATGTGTGTTCTCTCTCGACGCGTTCGCTCATCTATAAGGGCATGTTCCTCGCGGAGCAGCTCTCGAACTTTTATCCCGATCTGACCGACGAGCGTTTCATCTCGGCGTTCGCGATTTTTCATCAGCGCTATTCGACCAACACGTTTCCCACGTGGCGGTTGGCGCAGCCCTTCCGCATGCTCGCGCACAATGGCGAGATCAATACGCTGAAGGGCAACGTCAACTGGATGAAGAACCACGAGTTCAAGATGGCGTCCGCGTTGTTCGGCGAAGCCGGCGACGACATCAAACCGATCATCCAGCCCGGCGGATCGGATTCCGCCGCGCTCGACGCTGTGTTCGAAGTTCTCGTGCGCGCGGGCCGCACCGCGCCGCTCGCCAAAACGTTGCTCGTGCCCGAAGCATGGTCGAAGAAAGCTTCGACGATGCCCGAAGCGCATCGCGCGATGTATGCGTATGCCAACGGCGTGATGGAGCCGTGGGATGGCCCGGCTGCGCTCGCCGCCACCGATGGCCGCTGGGTGATCGCCGGCATGGATCGCAACGGTCTGCGTCCGCAGCGTTACGCTGTCACCGAAGATGGTTTGCTGTTTGTCGGCTCCGAAGCCGGCATGGTCGTGCTGGAAGAAGCCAAGATCACGCGCAAGGGCCGCGTCGGTCCCGGCCAGATGATCGCGCTCGATCTCGAGGAAGGTCGCTTCTACGAAGACCGCGCGATCAAGGACAAGCTCGCGGGCGAATATCCCTACCAAGAGTGGACGAAGAAAATCGTCGAACTCGATCCCATCATCGGACCGGGCCCAGAACCGCGCATGTTCGCGTCAGACTTGCGCCGTCGTCAGGTCGCCGCCGGCATGACGATGGAGGACATGGAACTGATCCTTCATCCGATGGTGGAGGATCACAAGGAACCTATCGGTTCGATGGGCGACGACACGCCGCTTGCCGTGCTGTCCGATCAATACCGCCCGCTGTCGCATTACTTCCGCCAGAATTTCAGCCAGGTCACCAATCCGCCGATCGATCCCTTGCGCGAAGAACGCGTGATGTCGCTCAAGACGCGTTTCCGCAATCTCGGCAACGTGCTGGAACAGGACGAGAAGCAGACCGATGTGTTCCTGCTCGAAAGCCCGGTGATCTCCACCGGCATGATCGAGCGGATGAAGGATCATCTCGAAGGCCGCTTCTACGAACTCGATTGCGTGTTTCCAGTGCGCGACGGCAAGCCGAAGGACGATCAGGCGCTCGCGCGCGCGCTGGACCGCATCAAGAACGACGCCGAAGAAGCCGTGCTGCAAGGTTACAACCATCTCATCCTGACGGATGAGCGCATTTCATCCGAGCTTGCGGCGATCCCGATGATTTTGGCCACCGGTGCGATCCATTCGCATCTCGTGCAGCGCGGGCTGCGCACTTACACGTCCATCAATGTGCGTTCGGCGGAATGTCTCGACACGCACTACTTCGCTGTGCTGATCGGTGTCGGCGCGACGACCGTGAACGCCTATCTCGCGCAGGAATGCATCGCCGACCGTCACGCGCGCGGATTGTTCGGGAAAGCGGCGCTTGGTCCGTGCGTGAAGGCGTATCTCGACACGATCAACGCCGGCTTGCTGAAGATCATGTCGAAGATGGGCATCGCGGTGATCTCGTCCTATCGCGGCGCTTACAATTTCGAAGCGGTCGGCCTGTCGCGTTCGATGGTGGCGGAGATTTTCCCCGGCATGTCGAGCCGCATTTCCGGCATCGGTCTTTCCGGTATCGCAAATAAGATCGCGCGCCTGCATGTGCGCGCGTTCGATGAAGAGGTCATCGCGCTGCCGATGGGCGGGTTTTACAAAGCCCGCACCAACGGCGAGACGCACGCACACTCCGCGACGCTCATCCACCTACTGCAAAGCGCGGTGACGAACGACTCTTACACGACATATAAAAAGTATTCCGATGGTGTGTGGGAGCTACCGCCGGTATCGCTGCGCCACCTCATGGGCATCCGCAAAGGCGCGCATTCGATTGCGCTCGAAGAAGTGGAGTCGATCACCGAAATCCGCAAACGCTTCGTCACACCCGGCATGAGCCTTGGCGCGCTGTCACCGGAAGCACATGAGATGCTCAACATCGCCATGAACCGCATCGGCGCGAAGTCGGACAGCGGCGAAGGTGGCGAAGACCCCGCCCGCTTCCACGCGAAGCCGAATGGCGACAATCCCAACAGCGTCATCAAGCAGGTGGCATCCGGTCGCTTCGGCGTGACGGCGGAGTATCTCAACCAATGCCGCGAGCTGGAAATCAAAGTCGCGCAAGGCGCAAAGCCTGGCGAAGGCGGGCAGCTGCCTGGCTTCAAGGTGACAGAGTTCATCGCGAAGCTGCGTCACGCCACGCCCGGCGTGATGCTGATCTCGCCGCCGCCGCATCACGACATCTATTCCATCGAGGATCTGGCGCAGCTTATTTACGACCTGAAGCAGATCAATCCCGATGTGCGCGTGTGCGTGAAGCTCGTCTCCGCGACGGGCATCGGCACGATCGCCGCGGGCGTTGCGAAAGCGAAAGCCGACGTCATCCTGATCTCCGGTCACAATGGCGGCACGGGCGCATCGCCGCAGACATCGATCAAATATGCCGGCGTGCCGTGGGAAATGGGTCTTACCGAAGCCAACCAAATCCTCACGCTCAACAATCTGCGCCATCGCGTGACGTTGCGAACCGATGGCGGCATCCGCACGGGCCGCGATGTCGTAATGGCGGCGATGATGGGCGCAGAGGAATACGGCATCGGCACGGCGGCGCTCGTTGCGATGGGCTGCATCATGGTTCGGCAATGCCATTCCAACACCTGCCCCGTGGGCGTCTGCACACAGAACGAAGCGTTGCGCGCGAAATTCACCGGCACGGCGGAGAAGGTCGTCAACCTGTTCAGCTTCATCGCCGAAGAAGTGCGCGACATTCTCGCTCAGCTAGGTTTCCGCAAGCTGGAAGAGGTGATCGGCCGGACGGACCTGCTCTATCAGATGAGTCGCGGCGCGGAAGAACTCGACGATCTCGATTTGAATCCGCTGCTGGTGCAGGCCGATCCTGGCAGCAATGCGCGCGTCTCCACGCGCCAGGGCCGCAACGCCGTTCCCGATACGCTCGATGCGCAAATCGAAAACGATGCGCAGGCGTTCCTGATGGCCGGCGAGAAGATGCAGCTCACTTACAACGTGCGCAACACGATGCGCAGCGTTGGCTCGCGCATGTCGTCTCATATCGTGCGCAAATGGGGCATGACGGGATTGCCGCCAGGTCATCTCACGCTGCGCCTGCGCGGCTCTTGCGGCCAATCCCTGGGTGCGTTCGCGGTGCAGGGTCTTCGCATCGAAGTGTTCGGCGAAGCGAATGACTATGTCGGCAAAGGATTATCCGGCGCGACCATCGCGATCCGCCCAACGACAGCGGCGAAATTCGTGGCGCGTGACAACACGATCATCGGCAACACGGTTCTCTATGGCGCGACGGCAGGCCGCCTGTTCGCGGCGGGACAAGCGGGCGAGCGTTTCGCTGTGCGCAATTCCGGCGCGACCGCGGTGATCGAAGGTTGCGGCTCGAACGGCTGCGAATACATGACGGGCGGAAAAATTGTCATCCTCGGCGCCATCGGCGACAATTTCGGCGCGGGCATGACCGGCGGCATGGCGTTCGTCTATGACGCGGACGGAAAGTTCACCGAGCATCTCAACAGCGACACGGTGGTGGCTCAGCGTGTGGACTCGCTTCACTGGGAAGGCGTGCTGCGCGAGCTGATCGACGAACACCGCCGCGAAACGCAGTCGGTTTTCGCGCAGCAGATCCTCGCGCATTGGGATGTCGAACTGCGCAATTTCTGGCAAGTCTGCCCGAAAGAAATGCTCTCCCGCCTCGCCTACCCGCTCAGCGACAAGCGCCAGGCGGCCGAGTAGCGATCAAAGCCCGCGCGACAGGTCTTGCTTCTTCTGCAGATATTCGTCGCGCTGGATTTCGCCCTTGGCGTAACGCTCTTCGAGAACATTGAGCGCAGAGCCCGACGATGATGACGGCGGCGGTCCCCATCCCCAGCGGCGTCCGTAATAAGGGTGGTAGTAGCCCCAACGGCGCCACGGATGGAAAATCATGCTGACGATCCAGACCAGAAAGATCAGTCCGAAGATCGATCCGACGCCGTGACCGAAGATCCACCAGAGAAACAAGGTGGGGAAAATGATTCCATGAAACATGGCCAGCTCCCATGCGCCCGTGCCCCCGGCGCTACCCAAGATGTAGGTGGTCCCAGCGGCGCGCCAAGGGCGGAAAAATAAATTCCGCTGCGCAGCAAAATTGCGCAGGTTCGGAAAAGCTGAGGCGTGGCAAGCACTTAGACCATAAATTCTTATTATAGGAATACTTGACACCGTCACGGTCGGCCTGTACATTTCCCTCACATCTCGAATTGTGCCCGCGGCCTAACCCCGCGGGCTTTTTCATTTCCCGCCCTCCCCTTGAGGAAGGGCGATAAAATTCAAGCAACCAGCAACGCGAGTGCGCAGAATTTTTTGGGGAGGGCAATGCTCGGTCTGTCGAGTTATGCCCCTCCCCGAAACGCTTCGCGTTTCGGCCCTCCCTCAAGGGGAGGATAGGAAAGGATCGCCATGTCTGAACTTTGAATCAGCCCTCGCCCTGAACGGGCTTTGAACGCTTGCACGACGAACCGTGGAGAAGCCGAGATCGCACCTAAGGTGGATCGAGGACGCCGAACCGCGGAGAAGCTTGTGAGCGACGAAGACCGTTCTCGCGCTCATCGCGTCAAAGGTTGAGGGGTAATCTCGACTTCAATTCCGTCGCAAAAATGCATTTCCGATGGGCGTCAAAGCCATGTTCGCGGCGCACCCCAAATCGCAACACACTTTGCAAAATGGAATGTTGCGCTAAGGTCACAACATGAGTGGGGGGCGTCCGTTCAAGGCGTTGCGAAAGTTTTGGCGTGGGTCCGGCGGCAGAACGCCGTGGCTGCGGCGCATCTTTCTCGTGCTGTTTTTCTTTATCGTTCCGGCACCGATCGTTTTGCTGCTCGTATTCCGCTTCATGCCTATCCCCGGCACGCCGGAGATGCTGTTCAACCTGATCACGCTGAACGAGACGCACTACTCCTGGGCCTGTGACGACATCTCGCCGTCGCTGGGTCAGGCCGTCATCGGTTCGGAAGACCAGCAA
>DASZML010000292.1:0-2907 GCA_035551875.1 Rhizomicrobium sp. | reverse complement strand
CTCGATCGCCAGGCAGAAGGCGTGCTCCTGGTTCATCGGCGCGACGTAATCGAGCCGGTCGAAATAGGGGATCGCCTGCAGATAGGTCTTGTGCTCGATCAGCTTTTCGGTGCCGCGATGCAGCAGCCCGATATGCGGATCCACCCGGGTGACGATTTCCCCGTCCAGATCCAGGATGAGACGCAAGACGCCATGGGCCGCGGGATGCTGCGGCCCGAAATTCAGGGTCATTTGCGGCTCTTCGCCCGGACCGTTCGAGGTTTCGGTGGGGATCGTTTCAAGTGTAATGCTGGTCACGGCTTCTTCCCCGTGTCGCCGGAGCTGGCATTGGGCGCCATTGCCGCTTTTTCGTCGCCCGGCAGGATATGCGGCGCGCCTTCCCAGGGCGACATGAAATCGAAATCGCGGAATTCCTGCACCAACTTCACCGGGCGATAGACGACGCGCTTGAGTTCATCGTCATAGCGAAGCTCGACATACCCCGTGAGCGGAAAATCTTTGCGCAGCGGATAACCGGAGAAGCCGTAATCGGTGAGCAACCGGCGCATATCCGGATTGCCGTCAAACACGATGCCGTACATGTCGAACGTCTCGCGCTCGAACCAGCCGGCAGCGGGATGGATGGAGACGATCGAGGGGACAGTTTCGTCTTCCGCAACCTGTACTTTCAAGCGCACGCGCGCGTTCTGCTTGAGCGACAGGAAGTGATAGACGACGTCGAACCGTTTGGCGCGTTGCGGCCAGTCCACGCCGCAGATGTCGATCAGCACAGTAAAGGTGAAATCGTCGCGCAGCATCTTCACAACGCGGGCGATTTCGCCAGCTTCGATGTCGAGCGTGAGTTCGCCAAGCGTAGTGCGCTTGTCTTTCACCGCAGTCGCGCTTGCGATTTTCTCGCCGAGGTCGTTGAGGTCCACTATCGCGCCCTCAACGATCGATATTGCCGGTGCGGCGGATCTTCCGCTGCAGCATCAACACGCCATAGACCAGCGCTTCCGCCGTCGGCGGGCAACCCGGCACATATATATCCACCGGCACGATGCGATCGCAGCCGCGCACGACGGAATACGAATAGTGATAGTAGCCGCCGCCATTCGCGCATGATCCCATCGAGATCACGTAACGCGGATCCGGCATCTGGTCGTAAACCTTGCGCAGCGCCGGCGCCATCTTGTTGCAGAGCGTGCCCGCAACAATCATCACGTCGGCCTGCCGTGGTGAAGCGCGCGGCGCGAAGCCGAAGCGCTCCAGATCGTAACGCGGCATCGACGCCTGCATCATCTCGACAGCACAACAGGCGAGACCGAACGTCATCCACATCAGCGAGCCGGTACGGGCCCAGTTGATGACGGCATCGGCGGAGGCGACGAGAAAACCCTTCTCGTGCATCTCAGCCTGCATCTGCTTGAAATAGGGATCGTTGTCGCTGACGGCCGGATTGCCACCTTCAACGCCAGCGCGCGCACCTGCTCCTGCGGGAAGGATCACTCCCATTCGAGCGCGCCTTTCTTCCATTCGTAGATGAAGCCGACGGTGAGCACACCGAGGAACACCATCATCGACCAAAATGCGAAAGCACCGGTGGCTTTCAGCGTGATCGCCCAGGGAAACAGGAAGGCAACTTCCAGATCGAAGATGATGAAAAGCAGCGACACCAGATAGAAGCGCACATCGAACTTCATGCGCGCGTCGCTGAACGCGTTGAAACCGCACTCATAGGCGGAGAGCTTTTCCGGATCGGGATTGGACGGCGCGATGATGAAAGGAACGAGAATGAAAACCAGAGACAGGCCGCCTGCGATGCCGATGAACAGAAGGATCGGCAGGTATTCTTTCAGCAGGCCTTCCATGACGCGTCCTGACTGGTGAGCCGCCTCGCGGGCAAGCCGTTTGCGCGGGCCAATACCGTGTTATTTCGCGGGTGCAATATCAGATAGTAATGCCCGCTTGCAACGCGGGTTTAGACCAAGATTCGCGGCGCGGAAACAGGTTTTTTGCCGCCCAACGGGGGAACGATTCACAATCGGGTGGGAGGCGGAAATGGCGGGAGCGACGGGGCTCGAACCCGCGACCTACGGCGTGACAGGCCGTCACTCTAACCAACTGAGCTACGCCCCCGCGGGCGTTCGCGTTTTATCGCGAAGGAGCGCCGATGTACGGCCCTCCCCCTACCCTGTCAAGGCAAGAGAAACATTCGGCTAATTGCTGTCGGAACCGCCGCCGTGATGGCCATGATGATGGCCGCCCTGCGCATCGCCAGTGCCATCGTCTTTCTTCTGCGGCGCGTAGGGATTGAGCTCCTGCTTCGAAAGGACGCCGTCGCTGTTGCGATCGAGCGCATCGAATTCCGAACGCGGCGCGGCGGCAAACTCATCGAAGTCGATGCAGCCTTTGCCTTTGAAGTCCATAAGCGGTGTGGTGGTGGACTGATCTTCCGCCCAACGCTGCGCATTTACGGCGCGCGTTTCATCGGCATCGAGACAACCGGTCTTCTTCACATCGGCCACTGCGAAGTCGCGGCGCAATCCGGCTTCGAGTTGTGCGCGCGTCAAGCTGCCATCGGCGTTGGTGACGTATTTGACGAGCTTGGCGCTGGCCGGATGCCAGGGCACTTGCGGTGCCTGTTGCGGGCGATGTTCGCCGCCGCAGGCCACCAGACCGAGCGCCAGTGCGGGTATCAAGAGAAAGCGAATGTTCATGCAGCGACTTCGCCACTCCCGCGCCGCATCCGTCAATGCGCGGCGCGGTAATAAAGGAATGGTGGGTGGTGACGGAATCGAACCGCCGACCCTCTCCGTGTAAAGGAGACGCTCTACCAGCTGCGCTAACCGCCCGTGGCCGTCGCTCTATATCAAGCGCCTCGATGTGCCAACTGGATCCCGTTCACCGGAAACACAGCACTTAGCG
>DASZML010000291.1:0-2160 GCA_035551875.1 Rhizomicrobium sp. | reverse complement strand
AGCTCCGTGACGATGTCTTTCAATCGTTGCTCGTTCTGGGTATCGATTTCAAGATTTACGCCGGCATAGGTGCGGTCCGCAGGGATAGTCGCGGTCTTCAGCCAGCCACCGTTGCCGTAATTGAAGAAGTCATCGCCCGGCTTCACGCTCTTGTCGATGTACGAAAGATCGACGCCCCAGGGCTTCACTTGTGGGCCGTCGGCGGCGAGAGCGACAACGCTGGTGGAAAGAAGGCAAGCAGCAAAAAGCGCGATCCGCTTCATGGAAATCTCCGTGATGACCGAAAAGAAAAGCGCCGCGAAGTTTCCTCCGCGGCGCTGTTGTCGTGACTACCAGAAATGTACGCGTTGATCTGGGGCGAGGTAATACTTGTCGCCCGGCTTCGCGCCGAACGCTGCGTACCACTCATCCTGATTGCGCGTCGCACCGATAGCGCGGAATTCGCCGGGGCTATGCTCGTTCGACAGCACCTGCGCACGCAACGCGTTGTCACGCATCTTGCTCTGCCAGATCTGGCCGAACGAGAGGTAGAAGCGCTGATCGCCGGTGTAACCGTCGATTTTCCGCGCAGGCTTGCCGTTGAGCGAGATGTGATAGGCCTTGAGCGCAATCGTCACGCCCGCGTTGTCGGCGATATTCTCGCCCATCGTGTTGGCGCCGTTGATGTGCAGGCCGGGCAGCGGTTCGTAAGCGTCGTATTGCTTGCCGAGCGCCGTGACGCGCACCTCAAACGCTTTACGATCCGCGTCCGTCCACCAGTTGTTGAATGCGCCGGTGGCATCGAATTTCGAGCCTTGGTCATCGAAACCGTGGCTGATTTCGTGACCGATGACCGCGCCAATGCCGCCATAGTTCACGGCGTCATCCGCATTCGGATCGAAGAACGGCGGCTGCATGATAGCGGCCGGGAACACGATCTCGTTGCCCTGGAAGTTGTTATAGGCATTCACGGTCGGCGGCGTCATGCCCCATTCGGTCTTATCTACCGGCTGGTCGATGCGGACGCGCTGACGGTTCCACTCGAACGCATTTGCGTTGTGAATGTCGCCGATCAGATCGTCACGCTTGATCTGAAGCGCGGAATAGTCGCGCCAATGATCCGGATAGCCGATCTTCACGCCGAAATGGTGCAGCTTGTAGAGCGCCTTTTCGCGTGTCGCCGGCGTCATCCATGCCAGCGTGCGAATATCGGCGTCGTACGCCTTGAGCAAGTTGTTCACCAGTTCGACGGCTTTTGCCTTCGCTTCCGGCGGGAAGTACTTGGCAACGTAGATCTTGCCGAGGGCTTCACCCATCACGCCATCGAGCAGATGTGCCGCGCGTGCGGAGCGCGGAAGCTGCTGCGTCGTGCCTTGCAGCGCCGTGCCGTAGAACGCGAAATCTTCGGCGTCGAACGCCGACGGCAGATAGGCCGAATAGGTGTGGATGTAGTGTGCCGTCAGATAATCGCGCCACACGGAAATCGGGGTATCCGCGAAGATCTGCGCGATCTTCGGGAATGCTGCCTTCGGACCGACAACAATTACGCGATCCGGACCCGCTGCGGTTTTCGGCGTTACACCGCCCGCCGCGAAATATGCATCCCACGGGAATTGCGGAGCGAGCGTCTTGAGGTCCGCGATCGACATCGGATTGTAGGTCTTGTCGACGTCGCGTTCCTCTTCGCGTGCCCAGTCGGCTTGCGCGAGTTTGGTTTCGAGATCGAACACGGCAGCAGCGCGCTTATCCGGATCGCTGGCGCCGATCATCGTGAAGACTTTTACCAGATGCGCCTTGTAAGCATCGCGCGCTTTTGCAATTTCAGCATCGTCGTTCAGGTAGTAGCTGCGATCGGGCATGGCGAGGCCGCCCTGGTCGCAATCGACCTGATACTTGCTGGAGTTCTTCGCATCAATGCCGATGAAGCAGCCGAACGGGCTATCGAGCGTCAGATCGGGACGGCCCATCGCCGTCGCCACATCTTCCGGCGTCTTCAGGCCGGCGATGTAGTCGAGGTCTTTCTTGGCCGGCGCCAGACCAGCGGCGTCGATGCCTTTCTGATCGTTGAACGCATCATAGAGATCGCGAAGCTTCTTTTCTTCGTCGGTGAGGCTGGCGTAATCGCGTGCGTCGAGCGATGCCGCGATGTCCTGCATGCGCTTTTCGCTCAGGATGCGAAGA
>DASZML010000290.1:0-5286 GCA_035551875.1 Rhizomicrobium sp. | reverse complement strand
AGATCGCCCGCGTTTTCCAAACCGGCGTGAATGCGGACAAGCGGACCCTTGTTTTCGAACGGTTTCGCCGTGCGGTGAAGCTTCGACGGCACGATCAGGCTTTCATATCCGCCCCACGAATAGCCCATGCCGAACAACTTCAGATTGTCCATGAAGGCCGCAAAGCCCTTTTGCGCAACGGGCTGTAGCGCGACGCCGAACAACCCACTGGCGCCGGTGAAATCACGTTTCCAGATCGCATGGCCAGGATCGGTTTCGAGGGCAGGGTAGAGAACGCGCTCGACTTCCGCCCGTTCAGCAAGCCATCGAACGAGCGCCATGGCATTCGCTTGGTGTTGTGCGAGACGCGTTGGCATTGTGCGCAAACCGCGCAGTGCCAAGTAGCAATCGTCGCCGCTGGCGTAGAGCCCGAGGTCGTTGTGCGCCTGTTTCAGCCGCGCTTCATGTGTCGTATTTGCCGTCGCATACCCGATCATCACATCGGCATGGCCGCCGACATATTTGGTTGCCGCCTGGATCGAAATATCGACGCCATGCGCGAACGCATCGAAGAACAGCGGCGTCGCCCACGTATTGTCGAGCAGCACGGACGCGCCACGGGCATGCGCCTCTTTCGCAATGGCCGGGATGTCTTGCACTTCGAATGTCAACGAACCCGGGCTTTCGCAAAACACGGCGCGTGTGTTCAACTCCATCAATGCGGCGATGCCGCTTCCGATCTGCGGATCGTAATACGTGGTTTCGATACCGAAGCGCTTCAACGTGTGGTCACAGAAGTTGCGCGTCGGGCCGTAGCAGCTATCAACCATCAGCAAATGATCGCCTGCGCCGCAAACGGCGAGGATCGCGAAGGCGATGGCGCCAAGTCCCGAGGGACAGACAAATGTCCGCGCGCCGCCTTCGAGTTCGGTGATCGCGTCTTCGAAGCTTTGTGATGTCGGTGTACCTAGGCGCCCGTACGTATAAGGCGATCCCCGGTGTTCCAACGCGTGCAGTGATTTGTAGAGGATGGTGGACGCGCGATAGACCGGCGTGTTCACCGCGCCGAAATGCGCGTCGCTCATCCGCCCCGAATGGGTGGCGATGGTTTCCGGTTTTAGCTTCTCGTCGTCACTCACGTCATGATTCCGCGCGAAGGCGACACTTATCGCCGCGGCGCGGAAAATGACAAGTCAGAGCTCGGGCGACGGCTCCAGATGCGGATCGGCCTGCGGCTCAACGAGTTCATTCGGTCTTTTCGCCATGCGCGCTTCAAGGATCGGTTTGAGCGGAAAATTGAACAACCACGTCACCACGCCAGCAGCGAATGCGATGACGGCGCACATTTCGAAGAAGTGCTCTTTCGTCATCACGCTGAAATAAGTGCCGATGTAGCCCTGCAGCATGTTGCCGGTGAAGCTGGTGATGAACCACAAGCCCATCATCGCCGAGAGGATTTGCGGCGGTGCGACGCGCGCGACCAGCGCGAGCCCGATGGGCGAAAGATAAAGTTCGCCGAGCGTGATCACGGCAAAGAAGGCGAGAAGCCACAGCCAGCTCGTCTGCTCGTGCACTCCCGTGATGTGCGCAGCGAAGGCCATGATGATGTAGGACACGGCGACGAGCACCAATCCGATCGCCATCTTTGAAACCGTCGAAGGTTCTTTGCCGCGCGTGGACTGCCGACCCCATAGCGAGACGACGAAGGGCGTGAAGGCGAAGATCATGAACGGATTGAACGCCTGAAACCACGTCACCGGAATTTCCCAGTTTATGATGCCGGGAATGAGGTGGCGGTTCGTGAAGTCCTGTGCCCACAGGTTCATCGTGTTGCCCTGTTGCTCGTAAGTCGCCCAGAAAAACGTGACGGGTATGCAGAGCAGGATAATCGCGATGACCGCGCCCCAATCGCTACCTGTCATCGGTTTCTTCACTTCGGTTGCCGATTTGACGCGCGCGATGCGGTCCGGCGGCAGCGTGCGCAGCGCGAATAGATAGATTATCTGTCCGACGACCATACCCACACCGGCGGCAAAGAAGCCCCAGTGATAGCCATAGCTGGGATCTTCGCCGAGCGAGCCGCAGATCAGTGGCGAGAAGAATGCGCCGACGTTGATGCCGACATAAAAAATCGAGTACGCGCGGTCGATGCGGCTGTCGTCGGGTTTGTAGAGGTTGCCGACCTGGGTGGAGATGTTCGGTTTGAAGAAGCCATTGCCGATAATGAGAAACAGAAGGCCGATGAACATCGCTTGCGGGAGCATCAGGATGAACTCGCCCGCCGCCATGATCACGCCACCGACGATGACGCTGTATCGCTGGCCCAACCACCGGTCCGCAATGATGCCGCCGAAAAAGGGTGTCAGATAAACCAGTGCGGTGTAGTTGCCGTAGATCAGCGATGAGAACGGCTGCACGGCCAACGGCTTGCCGCCGTTGAACAGCGTCTCGAAGATATGTTTGACCGCGCTATAGCCGACGACGTGATCGACCGTTGGGTGTAGCAACAAGAAGTTCGTGAGATAGAGCACGAGAATGGCGCGCATGCCGTAGTAAGAAAAGCGCTCCCACATCTCGGTCGTGAACAGATAGGTCAGTCCGCGTGGATGCCCAAAGAGCTGCTGTGTCGTTTGTTTTGCTTCGGCCGTCGCCATGAATTTCCCCCAACGCACTGAGACTAAACGAGTTTGCCTATTCCGTGGGCGGAAGCAAATCGGTGGTGCTCGGACGTTTTTGTGGTGCGGAATGTTCTAAGAACAGCGCGGCCAACTGGCTGAAAATTTCAGATTTGGAAATTTGGTGGCAGTTCGATGTAGCGGTCTTCGCGCGAGTAGGGGTTGAAGCCGAGCCGCTGATAGAGTGGCAGCGCGCGGGGATGATCCAGCGTGCACGTGTTCACTTTCAGCTTTTGGATAGGGCGCATCCACGCATTCATCACGGCGTGATAAAGAAAATAATATCCGAAATTTCGCCCGACAAATTCGGGCAATAATCCAAAATAGGCGAGTTGGCCGTCCGGATCGCGGAAATCGAGTTCGGCCATGCCTGCGGGATTGCCTTCCGCGTAGAGGACGAACAATTCGACTTTCGGATGCTGCACGATGGCTGCGAGCGCCTCGTCGGTCAGCTTGCGACGATCTACCCAATAATAGTCGTGGCCGACGGTATCGTAGAGATAGCGATAAAAATGCACCGGCGGGTTTTCCGCCTTGATGATCGCGATCTTGCCCCGCGGAAGCGGTGGCGGCAGCGCGGCAGGCTTTGCTTCCATATCGAGGAAGGTGACTACAGTCGGTATGCGCCGGAGCGTGGATTTTATCGCGCTCATACTTCCACCGGCGCTTCGGGGCGCGCGCCCCATTCTGCCCACGATCCGTCGTAGAGGCTTGCCTTAGCTGCGCCAGCGACATCGAGAGCGAGAAGCGCGATCGCTGCGGTGATGCCCGAACCGCATGTGGTGACAACGGGCTTTTGAATGTCGATCCCGCGTGCCGCGAACAGCGATCTTAAATCCTCATTGGATTTCATCGTACCGTCGGCATTGAGAAATTCGGAATAGGGAAAGTTGTAGCTACCAGGAATGCGCCCGCCGCGAACCCCGGGCCGCGGCTCAGGTTCCTTCGCGAAAAACCGCGGTGCGCCGCGTGCATCGATCACCTGTTCATCCTTCGATTTCAGATTCGCCGTCATCTGATCGAAGGTTCTGAGGATCGCGTTGTTCTGGCGCGGCGTGAAATGGCGCGGATAGAGAGTCGCCGTCATATCTTCGATCGGGCGATGCTCGCTTTTCCATTTCGGAAATCCCCCATCGAGAACCGCAACATCCGTGTGTCCCATTGCGCGCAGCATCCACCACGCACGTGGCGCGGAGAACAATCCTGCGCCGTCATAGACGACGATCAAATTGCCATCGCCCAAACCGAGCTTGCGCATCCGGCTTGCGAATTTCGCCGCGGGCGCGAGCATGTGAGGGTGAGCTGATTTCTCGTCCGACAAATCCTCGATATCGAAGAACACGGCGCGGGGGATGTGCGCTGCCTCGTATTCCATCTTCGCGTTCCGCCCGGCTTGCGGCAGATACCAGGACGCGTCCGCGACGCGCACGTCGGGCGCATGCAGATGATCGGCAAGCCATTCTGTGGAAACAAGAGGAGAGGTCATGATTGATAGGGAATGTCGATCTTCTGCCGCTGTTCCACAAGCCAGTGCGGAACCGGTAAATTCTTGGACCGTAGGAATTCCGGATTGAACAGTTTGCTTTGATAGCGGGTGCCGTAGTCGCACAGTACGGTGACGACCGTATGTCCCGGCCCCATTTGCTTGGCCATGTGAATCGCGCCGGCGATGTTGATGCCCGTCGAGCCACCCATGCACAGGCCTTCGTGTTCGAGAAGATCGAAGATGATCGGCAGCGCCTCTTCGTCCGTGATCTGATAGGCGTCGTCGATCGGCGCGCCTTCGAGATTGGCTGTCACGCGCCCCTGGCCGATACCTTCGGTGATGGATGAGCCTTCGGCATGCAGATTGCCGGTCTTGATCCAGGAATAGATCGACGCCCCCATCGGATCGGCCGCAGCGATTTTGATTTTCGGATTGTATTCTTTCAAGCCTATCGCGACGCCGCCGAGCGTGCCGCCGCTTCCAACAGCACAAACAAAACCGTCCACTCGACCGTTCGTCTGTTGCCAGATTTCTTTTGCGGTCGTCTGGATATGCGCATCGCGATTGGCGGTATTGTCGAACTGGTTCGCCCAGATCGCACCATTCGCTTCGCTGTGCGCGAGCTGCTCGGCGAGGCGACCGGATAGCTTCACGTAATTGTTTGGGTTGGAGTATGGAACGGCCGGACATTCGATCAACTCAGCGCCGAGAAGGCGCAACGCATCTTTCTTCTCCTGGCTCTGCGTATCGGGAATAATAATGACCGTGCGAAAGCCCAGTGCATTGCCAACCACAGCAAGACCAATGCCTGTGTTGCCCGCCGTGCCTTCAACAATCACACCGCCGGGCTTTAGTGCGCCCTTAAGCATCGCGTCTTTGACGATGAAGAGCGCGGCGCGGTCTTTCACAGATTGACCGGGATTCATGAACTCGGCTTTGCCGAGGATCTCGCAGCCGGTGAGTTCGGAAGCGCGCTTCAGCCGGATGAGCGGCGTGTTACCGATCGCGGCAAGCGTGTCGTGTTTGATGTCCATGACCGGATAGAATGGTGTGCAAGCCGAACCTAATTGCCGTGCGGTTCTGCTTCAAGTCGCAGCGGGTTCCTTGTGGAACAATCGGCGCAATTCCACCTTGGCCCGATTTAGT
>DASZML010000289.1:0-5273 GCA_035551875.1 Rhizomicrobium sp. | reverse complement strand
CTGTAAGGCGCTCCTCCTCCCATCGAAGCCGCCGCGCGCACATTCGCCAAGCCACATCGCGTTCGAACCGCTATGGGCGATGGCGCAGGAAGCGGGATTGCCCATCGTCTTTCACGTCGGCGGTGAGGAGAAGCTCAACCCCGCCTATTTCGAAAACGGACTGCCGCGCGTGAAGGACTTCCACGGCGGCGAGGAGAATTTCACTTCGGTCAGCTACATGCCGATCCCGCATTCGGTGATGAACACGCTGACTGCGCTGATCTTCGACGGTGTGTTCGACCGCTTTCCGAAACTGAAATTTGGGGCCATCGAACTCGGCGCGTCATGGCTGCCGGGCTGGATGCGCAATCTGGATTCCGCCGCGCAAGCCTTCATCAAGAATGAAGAGCGGTTGCAGAAGCTTTCTGCGCGACCGAGCGAAATCGTGCGGCGCCAGTTGCGCGTCACACCGTATCCGCACGAAGATGTCGGCTGGATTATCGCGAATGCCGGCGAAGAGACATGCCTCTTCAGCAGCGATTTCCCGCATGTCGAAGGCGGCCGCAATCCTCTGAAGCGTTTCAACGATAGTCTGGCGAACACATCACCACGCGCCGTCGAACGATTTTATTGCGATAACTTCGTGGATCTGATGGGCGAAGGGCTCGCAGCCGATCTGCGGCACCCAAGGCTTCAAAGCGCGGCGTAAGAAAGCAAACAAAAAGCCCGCCGGTTTTCCGACGGGCTCTTCGCTTCACATGCAACGCAGATTAGCGCGCGTATTTCAGGTCGATGGCGCCGATACCCGCTGCGACGTTCACGCCCTTCATGCCTTCCACGCTGAGCGGCTGAAGCGCGATCGACTTGTCGAGGCCGCCGATCAGCACGTTCGCGCCGAGGCCGACGCCAACAGCAGCAGAAGCAGTCGCACCCGCATAACCGCCTTCCAGCGCGCCTGGACGGAGCGACGATGTGGGAGCAACAACGCCCCAGATCAACTCGCCGCCTTCGGTGTAGCCGAGGTCAACGCCGAACTTCTGCACTGTGCCGACGTAATGCTCCGGCGCACCGCTGTTCGGGCGATAGCTGCAACGCAGGTCCTTCGACGAACCGAATACGAATCCCCAGCCGCTGGAGACGTGGCAGGTCAGAACACCGACCTTTACGCCTGCTGCATCTGCGGGGGCCGCTGCCAACGCGCCGAGAGCAAGGGCGGCCGCGGCCGTCGCGATTGCAAATTTCTTCATGTGAACGAACTCCTGTGAGTGTTTGAACGATGCGCCTATTTCAGTCGCCGGCGCGCTTTCTTCGCGAGCCGCGAACGCTGACCCACGGCTTCCGGCATGAAACGCCGAACCGGGGAAAGAGTTCCACAGTTTGCGCGGAAAAGTTCCACTAATCCAGTGTGGAATATAGGCGTTGAAATAGGAATATTACTGATATACAATTCTCGAGCCGCGAATGGGCGCGGCGTGCAGGCTGGAGCGTGGCAAGGGGGAGGGATCGAAACGACAAACGAATGCGCTCACAGCCTTTTGGCCACAAAATGTGGGGGATGAGGGGAGATACCCACCCCCTCAAGTCGAAAACAAATGTACCTGCCGCAGGGCGATTATTCGCCGGTTTACTCGCCGCGCGCGCGGGCTTTAGATGACAGGCAGTCAGCATCGGGAGAGTCACGTGGCAACAGGCATCAAGGACAAGGTCGCAATCCTGGGCATGGGCTGCTCCAAATTCGGCGAGCGCTGGGAATCGGGCGCTGAGGAGTTGATGGTCGAGGCGTACCTGGAAGCGATGCAGGATGCCGGGATCGATGTGAACCAGATTCAGGCCGCGTGGTTTTCCACTGCGATGCCGGAGCAGCACGTCGGCAATGGTGGCACGCCGATGTCCGTTGCGTTACGGCTTCCCAACATTCCGGTAACCCGGGTCGAGAATTTTTGCGCTTCGGGATCAGAAGCATTCCGTGGCGCGGTTTACGCGGTGGCTGCCGGCGCCTGCGACATCGCGCTCGCGCTTGGCGTCGAGAAGTTGAAAGACACTGGCTATGGCGGTTTGCCGCAGCGTGAGAACGGCACACTCAATCCGCTGTGGAGTGCAAATGGTTCTGCGCCGGGGAATTTCGCGCAGCTTGCCTCGGCTTATCGCACCAAGCACGGCGTCTCCAAGGACGATCTCAAGAAAGCAATTGCGCATGTTTCGGTGAAGAGTCATGCGAATGGCACGAAGAATTCGAAGGCGCATCTGCAGAAGGCCATCACCGAAGAGATGTGCCTGAACGCGCCGATGATTGCCGAGCCGCTTGGCTTGTTCGATTGCTGCGGCGTGTCGGATGGCGCGGCCTGCGCGATCGTCACGACGCCGGAAATTGCGCGCGCGATGGGAAAGAAGGACCTCGTCACAGTGAAAGCGCTGCAATTGGCGCTGTCGAACGGTCTTGAGAGCCAGCACAATTCCTGGGATGGCTCTTACTTCCACACTGCGCGCATCGCGTCCAAGCGCGCCTATGAAGAGGCCGGTATCAAAAATCCGCGCGACCAAGTTTCGATGATGGAGGTGCACGATTGCTTCTCGGTCACTGAACTCGTGACGATGGAAGATCTGCATATCAGCCGCGAAGGCGAGGGCTGGAAGGATGTCATGGATGGCTTCTACGATGCGGACGGCCATGTGCCGTGCCAGATCGATGGCGGCCTGAAATGTTTCGGCCATCCCATCGGCGCGAGCGGACTCCGGATGCTCTATGAAATGTATCTGCAGCTTCAGGGCCGCGCGGGCGCGCGCCAGCTGAAGAGTCCGACGATCGGACTGACGCACAATCTCGGCGGCGCACCGAATATGAATGTGTGTTCGGTCGCGATCATTGGCGCGCAGGGTGCCTGATAATCCGTATACGGACGATTAATAGATCACGACCGAACGGATCGATTTGCCTTCGTGCATGAGATCGAAAGCGTCGTTGATCTTTTCGAGCGGCATGGTGTGGGTGATGAGCGGATCGATTTCGATGCGCTTATCCATGTACCAATCCACGATGCGTGGGACATCTGTTCGGCCCCTGGCGCCACCGAACGCCGAGCCTCGCCAGTTGCGGCCCGTAACGAGTTGGAACGGGCGGGTCGAGATTTCCTGGCCCGCACCGGCAACGCCGATGATGATGCTCGTGCCCCAACCCTTGTGGCAGCACTCAAGCGCCTGACGCATCGTCTTCACATTGCCGATGCACTCGAAGGAATAATCCGCGCCGCCTTTGGTGAGCTCGACGAGGTGGCCGACGAGATCGCCGCTGACATCCTTCGGGTTGACGAAATGCGTCATGCCGAATTGTCGGGCGAGTGTTTCACGCGCAGGATTGAGGTCGACACCGACGATCATGTTCGCGCCAGCCATCTTCGCGCCCTGGATGACATTGAGGCCGATGCCGCCAAGTCCGAACACGACAACGCTGGCACCCGGCTCGACCTTCGCCGTGAAGATCACCGCGCCGATGCCTGTGGTCACGCCGCAGCCGATGTAGCAGACCTTGTCGAACGGCGCGTCGGATCGGATTTTCGCGAGCGCGATCTCCGGCATCACGGTGTGGTTCGCGAAGGTCGAGCAGCCCATGTAGTGCAACACGGGCTGGCCTTTGTAGGAGAAGCGCGACGTGCCATCCGGCATCACGCCCTTACCTTGCGTGGTGCGGATGGCTTGGCAAAGATTGGTCTTGTGGCTGGTGCAGTAATCGCACTCGCGGCATTCGGGCGTGTAAAGTGGAATGACGTGATCGCCGGGTTTCAGCGATTTCACGCCGGGGCCAACTTCGACAACAACGCCAGCGCCTTCGTGACCGAGGATCGCGGGAAACATCCCTTCGGGGTCTTCGCCAGAGAGCGTGAAAGCGTCGGTGTGACAGATGCCCGTTGCCTTTATCTCAACGAGGACTTCGCCCGCTTTCGGACCTTCGAGATCGACGGTTTCGATTTCAAGCGGCTTGCCGGCAGCGAACGCGACAGCCGCGCGGGTCTTCATGCTTTCTCCTGGCGCGATTGCGCGATCTTGAGACCGGAATAGTTCGGCTGATCGATCGATACTTTGTCGAGCGTGGTTAGTTCAAGATGCTGTTCCAGCGCAGGCGATGCGATATCGAGATTATCCGAACGAATTTGCGCGCAAAGATCGCGGTTGAGTTCTTCCAACGATCCATCGCGATTTAGGAGCGATTTCAATCGCTGCAATTCCGCATCGCCCGATTTTGTCCCGCGTTCCAGCTCGCGCGCCACAATGCCCAAGGCATTGGCCGCAACGCGAGCATGAAACGCGGTGTGACCTTTCAACTCTGGCATTGCTTTTGTTTCGAGGAAGTTTCGCACGGCTGTAACCAGTTCGTGCATCGACGGTTGATCCATCATGGTCACAATTTCCCGTGGATGATGAGATTGACGAGATCGATCTCGGTTTCCGAACAACGTCGTCCTATCGCTGCACGCTCCACCGAGCCATCGTTCCTGAATCCCTGATACATAGACATGCACATCACGCCCCACTTCAGCGAGCCGTAGACTATCCATGTTCGGACATCGTCGGGATCAATATCGCCGCCGCCTGCATCGGCATAGCCAGCCAACAGATCGTTGAGATCGCCAAAGCCGCCAACAACTTTCTCTGCAACGCCGAAGCGCCAAGAGTTGGTGCAGATCCAGCCGATGTCTTCCAGCGGATCGCCGATATGCGTCAGCTCCCAATCCAGCGCTGCCTCGACGCCTCTGGGCGAAATGAGAATATTGCCGTGCCGAAAATCGCCATGGACCAGCGTTTGACGTTTGGCCTTTGCCATACGCGGTTCAAGCCATTTGAAGGCATACTCGAACATCGGGTGCGGATGATTGTAAGCGTCGTAAAGATCGCGATAGCGGCGCAGTTGCGACGGCCCGTCGATCATAGACAAAAGCGCGGCCAACTTTTCTGTTCCGACGGCGTGAACGCGCGCGAGAATTTCGCCGCATTGGCGCGCGAGCTTCGGGCGTATCGCGTCGAATTCGTGATCGCGTAGGATCTTGCGCGCGATGGTTTCTCCGGGGAGCCGGTCCATGACGTAACCATGGCCTGCCCCATCTTCGGGCCTGAACACATAGCGCACGCGTGGCGCTTTCACGCCCACTTCGCGCGACGCCTCGATGACGACCGCTTCCATTTCGAGCGGCACAGCGGCCGAACCTGTTGTCACGCGTTCGCCACCGCCCGGCGAACGGCGCAGGATCAGAGGCTCCGTCTTGCCATTGATCAACGCATCGAACGACCATGTCTCCTGGCTC
>DASZML010000288.1:0-4593 GCA_035551875.1 Rhizomicrobium sp. | reverse complement strand
CAAAACGAGCGACGATGCAACTGCGATGCTCGTCAGGTTAGCGAATGAATGACGAGCGGCGCATGCAACAATATTTGCTGCCCGCCAATATAGATCATGCGCAACGCAACATAGACGACCAAGATCAATCCCGCATAACTGATCCACGGATGGCGATCGAGCAGCTTTGCGATGACTGATGCCGCAACGCCCATCAGCGCCACGGATAGCGCAAGACCAATACCCAGCACCCAAATGTGATGCATCGCTGCACCAGCCACAGCCAGCACGTTGTCGAGCGACATGGAAACGTCGGCGAGAACGATTTGGAAAATCGCATGCCGCATGCCTCGCGAGGATAGCGGTTTGTGTTCCGGGTGGTCTCCGCCGCCGGTTTGAATCGCGTGTGATCCGATCTGGTGTTCCGGCTCGCTGGAGAAGTCGCGATAAAGCCGCGATGCCACCCAGAGGAGCAAAACACCGCCGGCGAACATCAAACCGATGGTGGTGAGCAGCAATGCGGCGGCTGAAGAGAGCACCACCCGCAAGACGACGGCGATCAGCAGGCCCCAGAAGATTACGCGCCGGCGCTGAATGGGCGGCACGCGTGCCGCCGCAATGCCGATGACAACGGCATTGTCTCCCGCGAGGACGATGTCGATCAGGACGACCTGAAGCATCGCAACGATCGCGGGGCTGAAAAGATGTAGCAATGGACTCTACCCGCGCCGGAAAGCTCGCCCCTTAAGTAGAATGTGGGATTAAACTTCCGAAATGCGAGTCTTTTTGTCGAGCGGTCGGCGATATGTGATGAAGATCACAAGCCGCAACCGCCAACATTGAAAAGCGCGTTGACGTGTCTAGGCCGGAAATTTGCCGGTTTGGCGGAGCGCTTCGCCCAGTGCCATCGCGCCCGCTTGTGCGACATTGATGGAGCGCAAGCCCGGCTTCAGCGGAATGCGAAGCCGCGCATCGGAGCGATTGTGGACGGCATCCGGCGCACCTGCGCTCTCGCGACCGAGCAGAATGATGTCGTCCTTAGCGAATGCGAAGTTGGTGTAGGCGGTGTCGCCCTTCGATGTGAGAAGCAGGATACGCGCCGCACCGTGCGCAGCCAGAAACGCGTTCCACGATGCGTGCCGCGCGTATTCGGCGCGCTCGAGATAATCCATGCCCGCTCGTTTCAGCCCCTTGTTGCTGAATACGAAGCCGCACGGTTCGATGATGTCCACTACAATGCCGAGGCACGCGCCGAGTCTCAGCAATGCACCGCAGTTCTGTGGAATGTCCGGCTCATAAAGGGCGAGGCGCATGGAAAGTGTCGTAACCGCTCAAGTCGCGGGAGAAACTGGCATTTTATGCGTCATCGTGCCGCAAGACCCTCCAAAACCTGTTCTCTATTTTAGCCGCGAATTTAGGGCGTGCCCATTGAGTCCCCGGGGGCGGCGCGCCTTGTGTCCTGCCGCCCCGAGCGCCGAATTCTAGAAGGTGAAACCGTGGCCGATACGACTGCACCCGAAACCAGCCGGCGCGACTTCCTATACATCGCCACCGGCGCCGTCGCCGCTGTCGGAGCGGGTCTGGCAGCGTGGCCGTTTATCGATCAGATGAACCCCTCATCGGCGGTTCTGGCGCTGGCTTCGATCGAAGCAGACATCTCATCGGTCCAAATCGGTCAGCAGGTGGTGTTCAACTGGCGCGGCCATCCGCTCTTCGTACGCCGCCGTACCCAGCAGGAGATTGCTACGGCGCGTGCCGTGCCCGTGTCCGAACTCATCGACCCGATCGCGCGCAATGCCAATCTGCCGGAGAACGCACAGGCGACGGACGCCGATCGCGCCGCCAAGGATCCGCAGTGGCTCATTGTGGTGGGTGTCTGCACCCATCTGGGCTGCACGCCGACCGTTTCCACGCCGCAGGCGCCGCAGGGTGAGTTCGGCGGCTGGCTCTGCCACTGCCACGGCTCGCAATACGATGTTGCTGGCCGCGTCCGCAAAGGACCGGCGCCGCAAAACCTCGCTGTGCCGCCTTACGCCTTTCTGTCTCCCACCAAGATTAAAGTCGGCTAACGGAGCGCCCTAACGATGTCCGGTCCCTCGACCTACGTTCCGAAATCCGCGTTTGCAAAGTGGTTCGACTCGCGTCTGCCACTGATGCGTTTCGCGCACGACACGATGATCACGTTCCCGACGCCGCGCAATTTGAATTTCTGGTACGCATTCGGCGCGATCCTGACGTTCATGCTGGGCATTCAGATTCTAACCGGCATTGTCCTTGCGATGCATTTCGTGGCGAGCGCTGACGGCGCCTTCGATTCAGTCGAAGGCATCATGCGCAACATCAACTATGGCTGGCTGCTCCGGTACATGCATTCCAATGGTGCATCCTTCTTCTTTATCGCCGTCTACATTCATATGTTCCGCGGTCTCTATTACGGATCGTACAAAGCGCCACGTGAGATTCTCTGGATACTCGGAGTCATCCTTTATCTGCTCATGGTCGCGACTGCATTCTTCGGTTACGTGCTGCCGTGGGGCCAGATGTCGTTTTGGGGCGCCACCGTCATCACGAACTTCTTTTCCGCGCTCGACCAGATCATTCCGCATATGGGAACGGCGATTTCCACCTGGCTATGGGGCGGTTTTGCGGTTGGCGATGCAACGCTCAACCGCTTCTTCTCGCTGCACTATCTGCTGCCGTTCGTAATTGCGGGCGTCGTTGGATTGCACATCTGGGCGCTACATGTTCCGGGCAACAACAATCCGCTCGGCATCGATGTGAAAGGTCCGCAGGACATGCTGCCCTTCCACCCGTACTATACGGCGAAGGATGCATTCTATGTCGCGCTCTTCGCACTGGTGTACCTGGCGTTCGTGTTCTACGCGCCGAATTTCTTCGGCAATCCCGATAACTACACGCCAGCAAATCCCGTGGTGACGCCGCCGGACATCGTGCCTGAGTGGTATCTGCTGCCTTACTACGCGATGCTGCGTTCGGTGCCCCAGAAGTTGATCGGTGTGCTGGTGATGGCCGGTTCGCTGCTGACGTTGCTGTTTATTCCGTGGCTCGACACATCGAAGGTGCGCTCCTCGCGTTTCCGCCCAATGATGAAACAGTTCTTCTGGATCTTCGTGGTCGACTGCCTGATCTTGGGTTATTGCGGGTCCCAGAGTGCGGACGCAGTGACGCCGGGTCTTCACATGTTGCCGCTGGTGTGGGTCGCGCGTGTAGGAACGCTGTTCTACTTCGGATTCTTCTGGGTGGTCATGCCGCTGCTCGGCTTGATCGAAACGCCCAAGGCGCTGCCGGCCACGATCGCGCAGCCCGTTCTTTCGCCGGCGGAGTGAGATCGATGATGAAAGTTCTCCCTCTCGCGCTAGTCGGGTTGATCGCGGCAACAGGATCGGCCTTCGCGCAAACCGCCGATCTTTCGCTGCCGGAAGCGCCGCAGACGCAGAGCTGGTCGTTCGACGGGCCGTTCGGCATGTACGATCGCGCGGCGCTGCAGCGCGGCTTCCAGGTCTACAAGGAAGTCTGCTCGTCCTGTCACAGCCTCAACCGCGTGTCGTTCCACGATCTGTCCTACGACAATGGCGGCACCGGCATGTTCGACGACGCGCAGGTGAAAGCAATCGCGGCGGCGTACAAAGTCCCCGCTGGCCCAAACGACAAGGGCGAGACAACCGATGCAAATGGCACGCCGCTAACGCGTACAGGCATTCCTGCCGATCACTTCCCGCCGCCCTTTCCAAATGAGCAGGCAGCGCGCGCGAACAATGGTGGCGCGCTTCCGCCGGATCAGTCTCTTCTCGTGAAGGCGCGCGACGGCGGTGCGGACTACATCTATTCGATCATCGTCGGCGATGGTGCCAAGCCGCCAGCCGGTTTCAAGGTAACGGACGGCAAGTATTACGACCCGTATTTCGCGGGCCGGAACATCTCGATGCCGCCGCCGCTGCGCGACAATTCCGTGACGTATTCGGACGGCACCAAAGCCACCGTGGCGCAGGAAGCACATGACGTGACGACGTTCCTCCAGTGGGCCGCGGAGCCCAAGCTGGAACAGCGTCATCGCCTCGGCTTCGGCGTCATGGCATTCATGATCCTGTTGTCCGTGCTGCTGTTCTTGTCCTATCGCTCCGTCTGGAAAGACGCGCATTGATCGCCTGCCGCTAGATGTTAAAACGCCCGCCTGAAAAGGTGGGCGATGGCAAAAACCGTTCTTGGCATCATCGGCGGCAGCGGAGTTTATGACATTCCGGCACTTGAGCACGCCAAATGGCAGGCAGTGAAATCGCCGTGGGGCGAGCCATCCGACGCGCTTCTCACTGGCACATTCAAAGGCGTCGATCTCGTCTTCCTGCCGCGCCATGGCCGCGGCCACATCCAGACACCGAGCTCGATCAACTACCGCGCCAATATCGACGCGCTGAAGCGCATCGGCGTGACGGATGTGATTTCGGTTTCCGCTTGCGGTTCGCTGAAAGAAGAATTGCCGCCGGGCATGTTCGTGATGGCGGATCAGTTCATCGACCGCACCTTTGCACGCGAGAAGAGCTTCTTCGGTCCCGGTTTTGTAGCGCATGTCTCCATGGCGCATCCGGTGGATTCGCG
>DASZML010000287.1:0-9121 GCA_035551875.1 Rhizomicrobium sp. | reverse complement strand
CGGCGCGCATGCAGGTGCAAGCGGCGAAGGACCTGGAGCGGCTTGTTATCGGCTCGTTGTCGGATCGCGGATTGATGTTTGAAGGCGTGAAAGCGTTTTCGGGACCGCGGCGTCTCACGCTCATCATTGCCGGATTGCCCGCGAAACAACCGGATGTGAAAGAAGAACTCAAAGGCCCGAAGGTCGACGCGCCGCAAGCCGCCCTCGACGGGTTCTTACGCAAAGCGGGGCTGATGAAAGAACAGCTCAAGATCGAGAAGACACCGAAGGGCGATGTCTATCTCGCCGTGATCGACCGCAAAGGCCGCGCGACGGCGGATGTGTTGGCTGAGATCATTCCGGAAGCCTGCGCGAAATTACCGTGGCCGAAATCGATGCGCTGGCCGCAAGTCGTTCCTCCTAAACCGTTTGGAACCGGGGCATACGGTAAGGGTCCGTACGGCGTAAATGCACCAGCGCGATGGGTGCGTCCTTTGCATTCGATTCTCTGCACCTTTGACGGGGAAGTGGTTCAATTCAATTTCGGCGGTTGTGTAAGTAGCAACACGACGATGGGCCATCGCTTTCTGTCGGACGGAAAGCCCATCGCTGTGCGCCGTTATGAGGATTACGTCGAGAAGCTCGAAAAAGCGCATGTCATTCTCGATGCCGAACATCGCAAGGCGTTTATCTTCGAGAATGTGAAACAGGCTGCGTTCATTCACGGACTGGAACTGATCCCGGATGAGGGGCTGCTCGATGAAGTTTCTGGGCTTGCCGAATATCCGGTCGTGCTGATCGGCACGATTGAAGAACAGTTCATGGATGTGCCGCCGGAGATTTTGCAGACCTCCATGCGCACGCATCAAAAGTATTTCGCGCTGCGCGATCCAAAGACCGGCAAGATGGCGAACCGTTTCGCGCTCGTCGCCAACATGGTTGCGGAAGATGGCGGCAAGGAAATCGTCGCCGGTAACGAGCGCGTGCTGCGCGCGCGGCTGAGCGATGCGAAGTTCTTCTGGGACCAGGACCGCAAACGCACGCTCGAAAGCCGCGTCGACGATCTCAAACCGATCCTTTTCCACGCAAAGCTTGGGACGCAGTATGAGCGGGTAGAGCGCATCGAAGCGCTGGCCGGCGAGATTGCCGCGAAAATCGGTGCGGATGTCGCGAAAGCCAAACAAGCCGCGCGACTCTGCAAAGCCGATCTGACGACCGGCGTGATCGGCGAGTTTCCGGAGCTTCAGGGCGTCATGGGTCGCTACTATGCGCTGCATGACGGCCTCGATGCCGATGTCGCCGACGCCATCCGCGATCACTACAAGCCGGTCGGGCCGTCGGATGCCGTGCCGACGAACAAAGTTTCAATTGCCGTCGCGCTGGCGGACAAGTTGGATCAGTTAACTTCTTTTTTTGTGATCGATGAACGTCCCACAGGTTCTAGCGATCCATTCGCCTTACGCCGAGCAGCATTAGGTTTTGTAAGAACAATTCTTTCCAACGAACTACGGTTGATTTGGCTCAACTTCAATTCCAAGGCGATCAATAAAAGTTGGAACGACGTGCTTTTCTTTTTTGTCGACAGATTGATTGTCGCGCTTCGTGAAAAGGGTGTTCGTCACGATCTTATCACAGCTGCTTTTGCGACAAGCGTGGACGACGGTGATCTCGTCCGTCTCGTCGCGCGCGTCGAAGCGCTGCAATCGTTCCTCAAGACTGACGCAGGCGTGAATCTGCTCGCCGGTTACAAACGCGCCGCGAATATCCTCAAGGCCGAGGAGAAGAAGGACAAGGCGACGTTCTCCGGCGCGCCCGATCCAGCGGCGCTTGTCGCGCCGGAAGAGAAATCGCTCTACGAAGAACTCGCCATCGCGTCACAGCTCATCCGTGATGAGGTCTCGCGCGAGCGCTTCGTCGAGGCGATGGCCGTGATGGCGAAGCTGCGCGGTCCCGTCGATGCTTTCTTCGACAAGGTGAAGGTCAACGATGACGACGCCAAGGTGCGCGAGAACCGGCTGAAGCTCCTCGCGCATCTGCGCGACACGCTGCATCTCGTGGCGGATTTCTCGAAGATCGAGGGCTAAGCTCCGGTCTGTTCCGTCGTCGGGTCGATCATTTTGCGGATTTCGGTGATCTTGGTGGCGGGGAATCCGCTCATCTCGGCGTGCTTCTTGATGATCGCCTCGTCCTTGGCGAGATAGACGCAGAACGTCTTGTCTCCGGCGACATAGCTTTCCTGCCACTGAATATCCGGGGCGAGTTCTTTCAGGACCTTGTTCGATTGCGCCGCCGCACCCTTGAACTGTTCGCGCTCGAAACTGCCCACCGCCGGAATATCGCGTTCGATAATGTATTTCTTCAAAGTCATGCTCGTCTCCGAATGGTGTCGTCAGCCGGCGCAATGCTAACCGCGAGACAGCGGCAGCACCAAGGGCAAAACCCACACGGCAGTCACTGCAAATCGCGACCGAGTGCTCGGGGTTACCCGCGTCATCGATTGCTCTGACTCTGCCGCTTTCGTGTGGCATAACCGGCCCCGTATCGTGTGTTTTGAAATGGGTGGCCGGGTCGGGATTCGCTACGCTCGCTGCCCGGCCATGACGAGGTTCTGATGAAGTGGGTTTACGGCTTCGGCAACGGCTCGGCGGAAGGCAAAGCCGAGATGAAGAATCTGCTCGGCGGCAAGGGCGCGAACCTGGCCGAGATGAGCAATCTTGGCCTGCCGGTGCCGCCAGGCTTCACGATCACCACCGAAGTCTGCACCTACTATTACGCGAATGGCGAAAGCTACCCCGCCGATCTAAAGAGCCTCGTTGAAAAAGCGCTGAAAACGATTGGTGAGATCGCGGGCGGCGTGCTCGGCGATCCGTCGAAGCCGTTGCTAGTGTCCGTGCGTTCCGGCGCGCGCGTGTCGATGCCGGGCATGATGGATACGGTGCTGAACCTCGGCCTGAATGCCGAGACGACGGAAGGCATGGCAAAGCTCACCGGCAATCCGCGCTTTGCCTATGACTCCTATCGCCGCTTCATCCAGATGTATTCCAACGTCGTGCTCGGGCTCGAGCACGGTGCGTTCGAGGAAATCCTCGATAGCGAGAAAGAGAACAAGGGCATCGAGCACGACACCGATCTCGATGCTGACGATCTGAAGCGCATCGCGACGCTCTACAAGGATCACGTGAAGGCGGAGTTGGGCAAGCCGTTCCCCGATGACGTGAACGACCAACTCTGGGGCGCCATCGGTGCTGTGTTCGGTTCCTGGCACAGCCCGCGCGCAAATACTTATCGTCGCCTCAACCACATCCCCGAAGACTGGGGCACGGCCGTGAACGTGCAGGCGATGGTGTTCGGCAATCGCGGCGACACGTCTGCCACCGGCGTTGCCTTCACACGCGATCCTTCGACCGGCGAGCATCTGCTTTACGGCGAATTTCTCATCAACGCGCAGGGCGAAGATGTCGTCGCTGGTATCCGCACGCCGCAGCCGATCTCGAAGGTCGTGCGTGAACGGCAAGGCGGCAAGAAGCCGTCGATGGAAGAGGCGATGCCCAAAACCTTCGCCGAACTCAACGACATCGGCAAAAAGCTCGAAGCCCATTACCGCGACATGCAGGACGTTGAATTCACGGTGCAAGAAGGCAAGCTCTTCATGCTTCAGACGCGCTCGGGCAAGCGCACCGCGGAAGCGGCGTTGAAAGTCGCCGTCGATATGGTGCGAGAAGGCGTGATCGACGAGAAAACGGCCGTGTGCCGCGTCGATCCGGCGGCGCTGGACCAGTTGCTGCATCCGACTCTCGATCCAAAAGCGCCCAAGCAGCAGATCGCGGTCGGTTTGGCCGCTTCACCGGGCGCGGCGACGGGCGAGGTGGCGTTTACGGCCGACGAAGCAGAGAAGCTCGCGGCGAACAAGCATGACGTCATCCTCGTTCGCACCGAAACATCGCCGGAAGACATTCACGGCATGCATGCGGCACGCGGCATTCTTACGGCACGCGGCGGCATGACGAGCCACGCAGCGGTTGTGGCGCGTGGCATGGGCCGGCCCTGCGTCTCCGGCGCGGGCATGGTCAAAATCGATATCGCGAAAGGCGAGATGGTCTGTGGCTCGCACACCATAAAACGCGGCGAGATCATCACCATCGACGGTGCGACGGGCCAGGTGTTCAAAGGCAGGGTGCCCACGATCCAACCGGTACTCACCGGCGATTTCGGCACGCTGATGGGCTGGGCTGATTCCATCCGTACACTGAAGATACGCACCAACGCCGACACGCCGCACGATGCGGAAACCGCACGCAAGTTCGGCGCGGAAGGCATCGGCCTTTGTCGCACAGAACACATGTTCTTCGAGCCGGATCGGATTCTTGCCGTGCGCCAGATGATTTTGGCGAATGACGAAAGCGCGCGGCGCGCGGCGCTGGCGAAATTGTTGCCGATGCAACGCGGCGATTTCGAAAAAATCTTTCAGGTGATGGAAGGATTGCCCGTCACGATCCGCTTGCTCGATCCACCGCTGCACGAATTCCTTCCACAGAAGGAAGAAGAGATTATTGAAGTCGCAAAGGCTGCCGGTTCGACGCCCGCGAAATTGCGCGCGCGATTGATCGCGATGCATGAATCCAACCCGATGCTCGGCCACCGTGGCTGCCGTCTTGGCATCACCTATCCCGAAATCTACGAAATGCAGGCGCGTGCCATTCTGGAAGCTGCCGCTAATGTCGAAAGCGCGGGTGGAAAGCCGGTTCAGCTCGAAATTATGATCCCGCTGGTGGCCTTCAAGGCCGAGTTGGATCGCTTGGCCGAGCGCATTTCCGCTGTCGCGGCAGCTATCGCCAAAGAGCGCGGGAAATGCCCGGAATATATGATCGGGACGATGATCGAACTGCCGCGCGCTGCGCTCCGGGCCGAGGAAATAGCGCAGACGGCGCAGTTCTTCTCCTTCGGAACGAACGATCTCACGCAGACCACCATCGGGATCAGTCGCGACGACGCGGGCGGCTTCCTCACGGACTATCTGAACAAGGGCGTGATCGCGCGCGATCCATTCGTATCGATCGATGTGGACGGTGTTGGCGAACTTATTCGCATCGCTGCCGAGCGGGGAAAGAAAACGCGCAACAATCTCAAACTTGGCATCTGCGGAGAGCATGGCGGTGATCCGGATTCGATCCGTTTTTGTCACGAGTCGGGACTCGACTATGTGTCGTGTTCACCCTTTCGCGTGCCGATTGCGCGTCTTGCAGCAGCGCAAGCAGCGTTCACCAAGATGAACGAAAGCGAGTAGTCCGTATACGGACTATGCAGGAAAACCCTGGATTTTCTACATTATCGTGACGTGGTGTCATGATGAAAAAATTATTTATTTGACGATTCGGATTTTCATGGGCAACAACGCGTCACCTTGAAGGGGTGGGGATCTTGTTCGGAATGTATTTTTCAAAAGACGTTGAAAATTTTTAGACGCCCGTAATCCGAAGAGTGTTGAGACCCCAATGCTGAAACATACTCGTGATGCGCTTCGTCGCGCCGACAGAATTCTTGTCGCGGCGACAAGCTTCGTCTTGCTGATGGCAGGTGTTGCGATCGGCGATGTTCCGTCTACGGATCAATCGACTGTGACGCGTGCACCGATCGCGCTGCAGATCCATCCTGCATTGCGGCCAGCGATCGACACGCCGGACATTCGCGTGTCTTACAAGCCGGACGCCCTCACCACCCAGCAGGTCACCGCGATGGCGCTCGTCGCCCAGAGCGATTGCCTGGCCGAGGCCATGTATTACGAGGCCCGGGGCGAGGGTCAGGACGGGCAGCTGGCTGTCGCCGAAGTCATCTACAATCGCATGCGGTCGGGCAGTTATCCTAAGACCGTCTGCCAGATCGTTTTCGAGGGTTCCAGGCTCAGGACGGGGTGCCAGTTCTCCTTCACTTGTGACGGAGAACTGCATTACGCCCGCAACCCGAGGGTTTGGCGCCACATGCGCCGGCTGGCGCTTCAGATCGTGCTGGGCCAGGTCCAGCTGGGCGATCTGACGGGCGGGGCGTTGTCCTTCCATGCCGTCAGTGTGGCTCCCGGTTGGTCGGACTCCATGGAGCAGACGACCCAGATCGGCAATCACATCTTCTACCGGCCGGTCCGGCACGTCTTTACGCGCGCGGCTTAATCCTCGCCGAACATCGTCGGCAGCTGCTTCTGGATTTGCTTGCGCGTGAAACTCGGGAACAGGGCTTTAAGAATATCGATACGGCGGATTTCCGGCGGCACGTACCAGTGCAGTTTGTCCGAGTGATACGCAGCCCACGCGCAATCCGCGACAGACGATGCCGGCATCAACCGAAACATCCCTTTCTTGGGCGCATTCGCGTAGAACTGTTCTTCCGTCGGCGGCGCGCGATCGCCAGTTCGATTTGGCGTTCCGCGCAAGATCGCCGTGTCGATCAACCCCGGCAGCACGTCGGCCACACGCACGCCGAGACGCGAAAATTCCACCGACAACGCTTCCGTCAAACCTTTCACGGCGTGTTTGGTTGCAGAATAGACGGAAATGCGCGGCATACCGTATGTGGCCGACGAAGACGAAGTGATGAACACGAACGAATTCTTCGTGTTCTTCAGCAACGGCAGCGACGCATAGATGCTCGCCAGCACGCCGATGAAATTCACGTTCACCACGCGCATAGCGGCTTCCCACGGTACGTCCTCGAACCAGCCGCTTTCTCCGATGCCGGCGTTCGAATGCAGCATATCCATCTTGCCATCGGTTTCTTCGCCGAACGCTTTGACGGCCGCGTCGAACTCTTCCTTCTTCGTCACATCGAGGCGCGACGTGATGCAGTTATCGTTGCCAATCTCCTGCGCCAGCGTCGCGAGACCGTCCGTGTTCACGTCATAAGCGCCGACGAACCAGCCTTTGTCATGAAACAGTTTCGCCGTTTCACGGCCCATGCCGCTCGCGGCACCGGTGATGAAGATGGATTTGCGCCCGCGCGCTTTGCCTGCCATGTGCTGTCCCCGATTTTTAGAAATTCACGCGCCGGCTCACGGTGCCGTCCACGAGCATGTTGATCCCGGTCGTATAGGAAGAAACCGGACTCGCCAGAAACACCGCGGCATTCGCGATCTCCTGCGGTGTCGCGCATCGTCCCGTCGGATTGCGCGCGACAGCCTGCTTGAAGAATTCCGGATTGCCTTTTTCGACCATGTTCCACACGCCGCCTTCGAAGTAGACCATCCCGGGCGACACGACGTTGGCGCGGATGCCACGTTTGGCATGCTGGCGCGCGAGACCTTTCGCCCAATGGATCAATGCGGCTTTGATCGGGCCGTAAGATGAAGCGTTGTCGGCTTCGGCAGCGGATACGGACGCGATGATGACGAACGCAGCGTCCTTGTTCTTCTGCGCGGCTTTTTCGAGAAAGGGGAATGCGGCATCGAACGCATTCACTGCGCCGAGCACATCGAGTTTAAAGTTGGATTCCCATGAAGCCGGATCGCTGCCTTGCGCCATCGCGCCGGCGTTGGAAACAAGAACGTCGATGCCCCCGAGTTCTTCGCCGGCTTTCGTAATCCAGCTCTTGAGGCCCGCTGCGTCGGTGATGTCCACCACGCCGCCGGTCGCGTTCACGCCCTTAGATTTCAGCGCGGCGACCGTCGATTTGATCTCGTCGTCCTTGCGTGCGCAGATCGCGACATTCGCGCCTTCCGCCGCCAGCGTATCGGCGATGGCGCGTCCAATGCCGCGCGTGCCGCCGAGCACGACCGCATTCTTGCCTTTTAGACGAAAATCCATGGCGCCTGTCCCTCAAATATCGCGGGCGCACTCTATGGCGCGTCAGAAGTCGAGAGCAACGTCGAGATTGGGCGCGGAATGCGTGATCGCCCCCGACGAGATGTAGTCCACACCCGTTTCCGCCACGGCACGCACCGTCGCAAGCGTGATGTTGCCGCTGGCTTCGAGAACCGCGTGACCTTTCGCCATTGCGACGGCTTTGCGGAGCGTCTCCGGCGACATGTTGTCGGGCAGGATCGTATCCACGCCTATCTTCAGTGCTTCTTCGAGCTGTTTCAGCGTATCGACTTCGATTTCGATCTTCGTCATGTGCGCGATGCCCGCGCGGGCGGCTTTCACCGCCTTGGTAATCGAACCGGCAGCGGCGATGTGGTTGTCCTTGATGAGGATCGCGTCATCCAGACCGAAGCGGTGGTTGAACCCGCCGCCACAACGCACGGCGTATTTCTCCAGCGCGCGCAGACCCGGCGTCGTCTTGCGGGTATCTACGATCCGCGCCTTGGTGCCTTTGACGGCATCTACCAACGCCCTTGTGGCGGTGGCGACACCGGAGAGATGGCCGGTGAAGTTGAGCGCCACGCGCTCTGCCGTGAGGATGGAACGGGCAGAGCCTTCAATGGTAGCGACCAGTGCGCCAGCCTTGGCTTGTGAGCCATCGGGCAGCATCACCGTGAATTTCAGATCGGGGTCGACAAAACGGAACGCGGCTTCTGCTGCGATCAGGCCGGCAATCGTTCCGGGTTTGCGCGCCACAAGCCTCGCGCGCGCTTTCTTCTTGGCCGGAACAATCAGGTCGGATGTGATGTCGCCCGCGCGGCCCAGATCTTCTTCCAGCGCGTGCAAAACGATTGGCTCGACCAGCAGCGCATGCGGTGGATTGGTGAAGGGCAGGGCTAGAGGCACGCAGCACTCTTTGGCGAAGCCGAAACATCCGCTGCGATCTTCTCCGCATCCGCAAGTGTCAGGAAGCTGCGCGTCGCTTCGGCGTCCGTCTGCGGATAGTCGCTGCGGAAATGACCGCCGCGGCTTTCATGCCGCGCCAACGCGGCGGCTGCCACAATCTTCGCCGTTGTCGTCATGTTGAGCAGTGCTGGTTCGCCCGCGCCCGCGCGCTCGACGGATTCGATTGTTGCGAGCGCGGACTTCAAGCCCTCTTCGTCGCGTTCCAACCCGACATCGCGCGTCATGGCTTCGCGCATTGCTTTGGGTGGTGATGGTGCATTGAAACGCTCCGGCGCAGGCGGCGTCCCTTGCGCAGACTGTGTCGCGATGGTGCCGCGTACATCTTCCGCTGCGCGCGCGCCGAACACCAATGTTTCAAGCAAAGAGTTCGACGCAAGGCGATTGGCACCGTG
>DASZML010000286.1:0-16182 GCA_035551875.1 Rhizomicrobium sp. | reverse complement strand
GTATCGTCTTCAGCCACGTCGAAGCCGCCGCGCTTGGCGGCATAAGCCAGCGCGTTCCGGTCGCCCTCGCCCAACGGTGTGAGCGTCTTCAGCAGATCTATGCCGGCGTGATATTCGAACGCCTCGCCCACCGTTATGTGTTGCGCCTCGGCATGGGGATCGCATTCGCGCGCGCGATAAGAAAACATCTTAAGTTTCGTCGTATCGGCTGCGACGCGAACCACATTCAGGCAATCGCGAATCACGCTCTCATACGTCTCGTTCGCGCGATACCATTCCAGCATCGTGAATTCCGGCGCATGCGTGCCCGTCTGCTCGCGGTTGCGGAATACGCGCGCGAAATCGAAAATTTTGGTCTCACCCGCCGCCAGCAATTTTTTTGACGCGAATTCCGGCGACGTGTGCAGATAGAGTGTTCGTCTATCGCCGCCCGTAGAAATCAACTCCGTCTGGAAGGCGTGCAGATGCGCTTCGTTGCCGGGCGATTCCGCGAGCGCGCTACACTCCACTTCGGTGAATCCATCCGCCTCGAAATGCGCCCGCAACGCCTTCTTGATTGCCCCGCGCGCGATCAGCGCCGGTCTGCGGTCGGCATGCGCTTCTTTCGACCACCAGCTACTCATGATGCCGGGCCTTGGCCGTAGCGGGCGCGCCTGCTATGAGGCCGCCCTGTTTGGTTCGAGAGGTTCATCGTGGTTTCGGTTATGGCGAGCAATGTCCGCAAGGGCAATGTCATCGAAAAAGACGGCAAGCTCTATATCGTGGTGACCGCGGAGAACATCCATCCCGGCAAGGGTACGCCCGTGACCCAGCTCGAGATGCGCCGCATCTCCGACGGCGTGAAGATCAACGAGCGCTACAAGACCACCGACAGCCTCGAGAAGGCGTTCATCGAATATCAGACGTACACGTATCTCTATCAGGACGGTGAGCACTACGTTTTCATGCAGCCCGAAACCTTCGATCAGGTGCATGTCGGCGCGGACATCGTCGGCGATATGGCGCCCTATCTTATCGAGAACATGGAGGTGCGCCTCGCGACGTTCAACACCACCCCGATCTCTCTGGAAATCCCAGCGCGGGCGACGTTCGAAGTCGTCGATACAGAAGCGGTGATGAAAGGCCAAACAGCATCGGGCTCGTTCAAACCGGCAACGTTGTCAAACGGCGTTCGCACGATGGTGCCGACTCACATCACCACGGGAACGCGCATTGTCGTTTTGACCGAAGATGGCTCGTATATCGAGCGCGCGAAGGATTGAGCGCGCTACACGCGATTTCTACCAGGTGTGCGAATAACTGAAGTAGATGATCGCGAACAACACGACCACCAACGCAAGACTGATCCCAAGCACATAGCGGATATGTCCCAATGGCACCGCCTGGCGGGCATCATCTACCGAAATCTCTTTTCCTTGATCGCGGTTACGCGCTTCCCAGTTGGACCCTTGCTTCCCGAATTCATCATTTGTCACGGCCATTGGTCTCTCCACGCCGGCTTTTTTCTCTATTTGGAAACGGGAAATGGACTGCGAGGTTCCGTCTAGCGCGATGGTAAAGACCGGCCGGCGCGGACGTGTTCAGTAGCCAGAAGCATCGCCAGCGGCCGCATGCTAGGCACATGCACCATGACCGTGTGCAAAAGTATCAGGATCGGCACGGATGTGATTGCAGCAGGAGCGCCCCACATCCAGACCAGCGTCGCCGCCATAACAAATATCGCTATGGGACTAACAATCAGTCGCCGCGATAATAGCCAGGGTTGCACGAAATAAGCTTCCACCGTATCGATCGCGAGCAAGATCAGTGGCGGCGTCACCGCGCCCCACAACGTGTCCGCTGTCGCAAATCCGAAGATTGCGGAAAACACGATGATCGAAGTCGGCCCAATGATCGGAACGAAATTCAGGGTTCCATAAGCGAGGCCCCACAACAGCGGATTGGCAATGCCGGCAATGCTAAAGCAGATGGTCGTTGCGATCACCAATCCGACATTGATCATCGCGAGCGTGAAAAGATAACCGGACACGCGCTGCTTCACGTCCCGGCAAATACGCGCCACACGGATCCGATCGACATATTTGCGCGGCATGAGGATCAATTGCGCAGTGTAATAACGCCGCGATGACAACAAAAAAATCGTCAGAACGGTGACGTATAGGATTTGCGCGATCACTGTCGGCGCCGTCGTCGCCACTGTCGCAACGATTCCATTCGACGTCGATGACGGCGGAACAACGACGGGCACGGCATGTGGCGTATTGAGCGTAGGCGTCGCATTCGTGGCGCGTGCGATCTGCTGCGATGCATTCTCCACCACCGCCAGCTGCTTCTGCAACGGTCGCAGCTTGTGTTCGACGGAAGTGACGAATGTCGGAACGCGCTTCACCATCGCGGTGAGCGATGGCGCGAAAACGACCGTTCCGATAACAATCACGCCAATGATTGCGACAGCAGTGATAAGCGCGGCGGCGCCTGGCCACAAACCCAAGCGCTCCAGTGCATTCGCAATTGGCGCCAGCACCAACGCCAAAATCACCGCTACCGCTGTCGGCGCTAGCAGCGATCCCGCCGCCACGCCCACGATGAGACACGCGATCGTGACGAGAATGATCAGGCAAAAGCGAATGACCGCCAGATCGCGCTTGATCGTGGAAAATTGTTTGCGCTCGCGCGTATTACCGAGCGGGATCACAATGGGGCGGATCGGAGGCGAGTTCACGAGAACGGAACCGGCCTGTCCGGTAAAAGTTCCATCTTTTGGGGGAAGTGAGCGGACACCCGATGCGGGGTGTCGAAGGGGCTGGGGCGTACCGGACCGGACGTCCGCTCGCAGGAGATAATGCGACTTCGCGTAAGGCGTTCCCAAAGCGTTAAAGATTTTTCGAGGTGCCGGAAATCTGCTGGAAATTCGCTATTTCTTCCGGCGATTGAGCAGCGATCCGAGCGCGCCGACGAGGCCCGCCCCAAGAATCGCCATTACCGGCTTGTCGCTCACGATGCTCGTAACCAGGGCGACCATCGCTCTTTCGATGCCTTCAAGACCGCGGCGAGGCGGCCGGCGGAGCATGAAATAAAGCGCAGTGAACAGCGCCGGCAAAAGCAGAATGGCGGCCGCGATCGCGGCGGCCCATGCCATTCCGACATGCGGCGTGAATGCCGCGGCAATGGCGAATGCCGCAAAGCCGACACCGATCCAAACCATCGCCAGCGCGAGGACGAGGAATATGACGCCAGCTGCGATCTTGCCGATCATAAATGCCCCTTGGCCTGAGTGCGTCTAGCGGCGCAGGAAAATCGCGCCGAGCAACGCGCCGACGCCGACAGCAATGCCTACTGCCATGACCGGTTGTTCGCGCACGTTTTCGCGCAGCGACGCGAGATTTTCGTTCGCCCATTCTTCAGCCTGATCGAACGTCTGATCGGCCAGATCCTCTGCCTTTTTGCGCGCCGCGGCGATACGCAATTCCGCGGTCTTGATTGCGCTCTGAACGCGTTCATTCGCTTCCGTGCCCGCGCTCTGCGCCAGACCTTTGACGTCGGACTGCAACGCTTCCAGATCGGACACCAATGCATCCAGCCTGGCTTCCAGGCTCATGTCGTCTTCAGCAGGGCGTTTGCGGGCATTCGGCATGAAGGGCTCCAAGCTTGGGTACGTTTCCGAACGGAAAAACGGGCCGCACCCGAGCCCGTTCCACCGATAGTTCCCGATAAAGTTCAAAATTACAATTAACGGTCTTTTTTCAAGCCGTCAGCTGCTGTTTCAGGCCGCCCGGCGTTTGATCGGGTGGAAAAAAAGCGCCTGGCCGACAGTGGCTTGAACAGTCTCCGGCAGGAATGGTTTGGCGATCAGATATGTGGGTTCCGGGCGCTCGCCGGTGAGCAGCCGTTCCGGATAGGCGGTGATGAAAATCACCGGCACATCAAAGCTCGCGAGGATTTCGCTCACGGCATCGATGCCCGAACCGCCTTCGCCGAGATTGATGTCGGCCAAGATGAGGCCCGGTTTCTTCAGATGCGCCTGTTTCACCGCATCCTTTGCCGTGGTCGATTTCGCCACGACTTCATGACCGAGTTCGGTCACGAGGTTTTCGATGTCGAGCGCGATAATCGGTTCGTCTTCGATGATGAGCACGCGCGACACAAGATCCTTTTCGATCGAACGCTGCGCATCGACGATCGCCGCTTCCACCTCATCCGGTGTTTCGTCCAGAATCGTCGCCGCTTCATCGACCGAAAACGCTTCAACGGCCGTCAAAAGAAGCGCTGCGCGACTGCTGGCAGACAAGCCACTCAAACGGCCTTCGGGAGTCGCATCCGAACTCGGACCCGATGTCACATTTTCAAACCGCGAGGCCGGCGAGTCCCAGATCGAGTGAAAGAGCCGATAGAGGGCCACTCGCGGCGGCTGTCCTTCGCCCAAAACCTGGTCCCCAGCCAAAAGCGCCTGCAGGGCCGCCCGGACATAGGCGTCCCCGCTTTGCTGCGATCCCGTAAGGGCGCGGGCATAGCGGCGCAGGAACGGCAGATGGGGGGCGAGAGTTTCAGACTTGCTCATAAACCAGCTCCTTCAAGACATTAACGCATTCTAGAGGGAGAAACGCGCGCTTAAGGAAAAAAGTTCCCCCAGTTCCGGAACTTTTCGGCTCAAGATGACTTTAGACCTCCGAGCGGCGAACTGGGAGGGCCGCGCCCGGAAACAATGACGATGCCGGAGTGAGGCAATGACCACAGCAACACAACGGCAGGGCTGGGAAATCTTGAAGAAAGACCAAAAATTGGATCGCGAGAAAACAAGGGTGGTGCGCTCGCGTCAGCGCGCCATCGGACGCGAACTTCGACGCATGTTCGACGACGTGGCGCAAGAGCCCGTCCCGGACGACTTCATGGATCTTCTCAGAAAGATCGACACGATGGAGCCGGGAGGTTCTGCGTGACAGCCCCGAACACACATCACAATCCAGCGCCTCGCGGCAATACTGATGACGACGATGCCGACTTCAAAGCCGGCCTCATGGAGCTCATCCCTTTCTTGCGCGCATTCGCCCGCTCATTGTGCGGCAATGCCGACATGGCCGACGATCTTGCTCAAGAGACACTGGTCAAAGCGTGGCAATCGCGCGCGACCTTTACGCCGGGCACCAATCTGAAAGCGTGGCTGTTCACGATCCTGCGCAATCAGTTCTATTCCGACCGCAGACGTACATGGCGGCAGGCGCCCTGGGATCAGGATGCGGCGGAGAACATCGCCGGCGCGAGTAATGAGCAATCCTGGTCGGCGGAATTGTCCGACACGGTCCGCGCGCTGAGCGTATTGTCGGACGAACAGCGCGAAGCGCTGATCTTGGTCGGCGCTGGGGGCTTTTCGTATGAGGACGCCGCTGCCATTTGTAATTGCGCTGTCGGCACAGTGAAGAGCCGTGTGGCCCGCGCCCGAAAATCGTTGATATCTATTTTGGAGGGTGAAGAAGCACTCCCAACGGCACAGCAGCCGGCTGAAGGAGATGCTGCAAATGAAATCATGGCGCAACTTGACCGGCTGGTTTCACCCGCCGATTCAGGCGCGTCTGCCCGCAGAAGACTTAAGGGATCTTCCGGCGGATAATCACGGCTGGTCGCTTCGCTTACGGCTGCTGCTCGCAGTCACACTTGCTCTTGCACCCATTGCCATCGCGAGTGTCGTCCAGGGTTTGGATCGCGCGCATTCGGATATGGCGGATGTGCATGATCGCCTGGTGGAAACCGCGGCGGCCGCGGCCACGCGCGAAGACAATATCTTTGCGTCCGCCGAGCAGATCGCACGCACCTTGGCAGCGCTGCCGGAAGTGCGTGATGCGACGGCGGGATGTGACGCCGATCTCGCAAATGCCCAGCACGGCACGGAATTCACAACGAATATCAGCCGCACTGATCGCAACGGCCGCATTGTTTGCTCGGCAGTGCCCTCCGGCATCGGGGTCGATGTCAGCGATCGCTCCATCTGGAAGACCATCGTCCATGGCCGCGACTTCCGGCTAAGCGAACAAATAGTCAGCCGCATCACGCACAATCCCGTCATTCTGGGGATGCTGCCGATTTACACAAAAGACGGACAATTCAATGGATCGGTGACGGTGGCGCTCGATTTGCGCTGGCTCGAATACATGGCGCACACCCGCGATTTGCCGAAAGGTTCGATCGCAGCAGTGTTCGATCGCGACGGAAACGTCATTGCATCGAACGATAAGACGATTGCGACATCGATTTTCCGCGACCGGCATCGCGTCGCGAGCCCCAAAAGTCCACTCTATTCTGGCACCGATGCGGCCGGGCACAGTTGGACATATGCGGTGACGCCGATGTTGCGCAACAACATCTTTGCGGGATTCGCAATGCGCGATCGCAGCCTGTTCGGCGCGACGTACGTGCATGTCGGGACCGACTTCTTCCTGCCGTTTCTGATGCTCGCTCTGACCTGGATGGCGATCTGGACCGTAACCGAACGGCAGATCACGCGCTGGATCATTTATCTGCGGCGTATCTCCGGCGCCTATCGCACTGGCCACTACAATGTGCGCCCCCTGCTCGGCGATGCACCGACAGAATTTCGCGCGCTGGGCGAAGGCCTGGCCGAGATGGCAAGCGCTATTCAGGACCGGGACCGCGCGCTGCGCGAAGCGGTGGCGCAGAAGTCCGTCATCATTCGCGAAATTCATCACCGCGTGAAAAACAATCTGCAGGTCGTGATGAGTTTGCTAAGCCTGCAATCCAATCAACTCAAAGATCCGCTTGCACAGGATGCGCTGCGCCAAGCGCGCGCGCGCATCAATGCGCTGGCGCAGGTGCATCGCATTCTTTACGAAGTCGAAGACAAGAACACGCTCGACCTCAAGCACATGATCGAGGATATGGCCACGCAGACCGGGGAAATGTTCGGCGGCGATCGCAAGGATGTTTCGGTGGTGCTGCAGCTTTTGTCCGTTGAAGTGTCCGGCGATCAGGCCGTGCCTCTGGCACTCTTCACCGTCGAAGCGCTTTCCAACGCGCTGAAGCATGCGTATCCCGCCGGGCATCATGGCGGCGAGATTCATGTATCGCTGACGCCTGACGGCAATGAGTGCTACCGGCTAGCCGTGAAGGACGACGGCGCTGGTTTCGACGTTGAACCGAAGTCCGACAACATGGGTCCCCGGCTGATGCGAACATTTGCGCAGCAAGCTGGCGGTCGCTCCAGCCTGCGATCAGCCATCGGGAATGGTACGGAAGCCGAAATGGTCTTCGCGCCGAAGAGTGCGCGCTAGGCGCGGCGCATCAGGCCCATAATCAGGCTGGCTGCGAACAGCACGAGGAAAACCAGGAACAGTATCTTGGCGATGCCCGCAGAAGCGACCGCCACGCCGCCAAAACCGAGGATGCCGGCGATTATCGCCACAACAAGAAACGTTAGGGTCCAACCAAGCATTTGAAAAATCCTGTTCTCTACAGCTTTTCATAAAACGCGCGATTGGGCCGGGCCGTTCCCGTTGCGAATACACCTCCCGGCAAGGCACGATTGCCGAGGGAGACACCATGCCATCGGACAGCCACGTCATCGGCGCGAAGAGGCCACCGCTTCTGGAGCAGACGATTGGTGATGCGCTTTCCGATGCGGCACGCAAGCATCGCGACGCGCCGGCGCTGATCTCGCGGCATCAACATATCCGCTGGACGTACGAAGAGTTGAACGAACGCGCAGATGCGCTGGCGAGCGGGTTTCTGAAGCTGGGGCTGCTGCCGGGCGAGCGCATCGGCATCTGGTCGCCGACCAACGCACAGTGGACACTCACGCAATTCGCCGCCGCGAAAGCCGGATTGATTTTGGTGACGGTCAACCCCGCCTATCGCAAAGCGGAGGTCGAATACACCTTAAACAAAGTTCAATGCGCGGTGATGGTCCTCGTAAAAAACCATCGCGGCAACGAATATGCGCGGATGCTCACCGAGCTACGCGGCGACGGAAAGCTGCCGCATCTGCGCCACGCGATTCTGACCGATGGCGATTCGGACGGCTTCGTTGCTTTCGATGAAGTCGCCAGCGCGAAAATGGACAAGCGCGTAGCGGAAATCGGCGCGCAGCTCAAAAATACCGACGCCATCAATATCCAGTTCACCAGCGGCACGACCGGGTTTCCGAAAGGCGCGACACTCTCTCATCACAACATTCTCAACAACGGCCTCTTCGTCGGCGAGCAGATCGGTTTATCACCTGCCGACAGGGTCTGCATCCCCGTGCCGCTCTATCATTGCTTCGGCATGGTGATGGGCAATCTCGGTTGCCTGACGCATGGCGCAGCTATGGTCTATCCGTCGGAAGGCTTTGAACCGCTAGCGGTCCTGCGGGCCGTACAGGACGAGAAATGCACAGCGCTCTATGGCGTGCCGACCATGTTCATCGCCGAACTCGGCCACATCGACTTCGACAAGTTTGATCTTTCATCGCTGCGCACCGGCATCATGGCAGGATCGCCCTGCCCTATCGAAGTGATGCGCCAGGTCATCGCGAAGATGAATATGTCCCAAGTTACCATCGCCTACGGCATGACGGAAACGAGCCCAGTGTCATTCCAATCCGCTCGCAGCGATTCCATCGAGCGGCGTGTTTCCACTGTCGGTCGCGTGCTGCCACATGTCGAAACGAAGATCGTGGACGCGCACGGCGCGACCGTTCCCTGCAGCACGCCGGGTGAGCTTTGCACGCGGGGATATTCGGTGATGCTCGGTTATTGGGACGACGACGAACGCACGCGCGAAGCCATCGATACCGATGGCTGGATGCACACCGGCGATATCGCCACTATCAACGACGAGGGCTATGCCAACATCACCGGCCGCATCAAGGATATGGTGATCCGCGGCGGCGAGAACATCTACCCGCGCGAGATCGAAGAGTTTCTCTACCGCCACCCGAAGATCGCGGATGTGCAAGTCGTCGGCATTCCGGACGAGAAATATGGCGAAGAGCTTTGCGCCTGGATCGTGCTCAAATCCGGCGAAAGCTCCAATGCCGAAGAGATCAAGATGTTCTGCGATGGGCAGATCGCGCGTTACAAAGTGCCGCGCTACATCCGCTTCGTGGAAGACTTTCCAATGACGATCACCGGCAAGGTGCAAAAATTCATCATGCGCGAGACGATGATCGAAGAACTCGATCTCAAAACCACGAAGACCGCTTAGAACGCGGCCGCCACCACTTCCGCCAGCACCGCTTCGCGCTTTGCGGGCGAGCGCGTATTCTTCAGCGCGTCGGCGTATTCTTCCAGAACGCCGTTCTCGAACGCCTCGACCACGGCTTCATGAACATAGGATTTGCGGCAAACCGTTGGCGTATTGGCGAGTTCATCGGCCGCGTGTCGCACCGCTTCGAGCAGTTGCTTCTTGCGGCCAGTCTTTGACTCCGCTGGTGTCGTTTGCGAAAGCTCTTCCAGCACAGCAGCGGAAGCGCAAAGCGTGCGAAAATCTTTCAGCGTGATAGCGACTTCTGCGATCTCACGCAGAAACACGTTCACATCCTGCGCATGAACGGGATGAACACCGCTTTCGCTTTTGTATTGAAACAACCGTTTGCCCGGCAGTTTGCGCATCGCTTCGACGGCCACAATTAATCGCGGCGCATCGACTTCACGCTGGAAGTCCTTTCCGCCTTTGGCGCGAAAATGCAGCGAGAGCTTCCCTTCCGTGATCCGCACATTGGATTTGAGCAGCGTCGCCGCGCCGCGTGTGCCGTGTTCACGCGCATATTCCTCCGATCCGGCGCGAATGGACGAGCTCGACACCAGCTCGACAACGGCGGACAACGCGAATTCCTTCGTCAAATCCTTTTCGGAGAGCTTGCGCCCGACGCGGCGCCGAATGCGCGGCAATGCTTCCACGAATTGCGCGAGGCGCTGCGCTTTGCGAGTTTCGCGCACCTTCGTCCAGTCCGGATGATAGCGATACTGGATTCGTCCGGCCGCATCGCGCCCGATCGCCTGCAGATGCGCGTGGGGATCGGCGGCATACATCACGTCCTCATAGGCCGGCGGCATCGCCAGCGATTTGAGCCGCCGCAATACGTCCGCGTCGCGGATCGCGTGGCCCTTGGCGTCCACATAGGAGAAGCTTTTGCCGCGCCGCTTGCGCCCGAGCGTAAGCTGCTCGGGCCGGACGATCGTGAGGCCGAGCTTTCGCGCGAGCTGGCGGGTGCTCGGAAGTTTGGTGGTTTGAGCCGTCATGTCCTCGGCTAACGCGCGAGACCGGCACAAGGGTTCCCAACTAAGGACCCACGCAGAGGGCAGAGCCGCAGAGGACGGATAATGACTGGCACACCGAGTTGGTCGGCGCGCCTTGCCGTTAACATCATCCTTCGGTAGCGAACCAAGCTCTGCGGCTCTGCGCCTTTGCTTGAGAATCTTATGCTGCGAATCCCTGCATCACAGCGGCGAGATGGCGCACGCGTTCGGGGCCACCCAGAAGCTGGCGATTGAGGCCGACGCGCTTGAACCAGTAATGCAGCCCGAGCAAATCGGTGAAGCCGATGCCCCCATGAACTTCGGTCGCGGTGCGCGCAACGAAACGGCCGATCTCCGATGTATGCGCCTTGGCGTGAGCTGCAGTAAGCGAAGCTTCGCTTTCGATGAAGTCGAACGCATGTGCGGCGTACCAGACGAGCGAGCGGCACGGTTCAAGCTCCGCCACCATCTCCGCGCACATATGCTTCACGGCTTGAAACGAGCCAATGACGCGGTCAAACTGCTTGCGCTCCTTCGCATACTCAACCGCCTTCTCGATCATGCGCTGACCAGCGCCCAACGTATCGGCAGCAACCATCACCCACGCCGCATCGCGCATTTCGAGCAGCGCATCCTTCGGCTTGCCGTCTTTCAGCGGCTCGGCTTCAACATTGTCGAACTGCAATTCACCGAGCGTGCGCGTACGGTCGATGGTTTGGAGCTTGATGTGCGTCACGCCCTTCGCCTTCGCATCGACGAGATGAAGCCCGCCCGCGTTGTCGGCGACAATAAAGATGTCTGCATCAGCGCTATCGATCACGAACAGCGACTTGCCGGACAGCTTGCCGCCGCTCGCCGCCACGCCTGCACCATCGCGCGCGCCCGAGACGCTTTCGCTGACCGCGACACCGGCCAGCGTCTTGCCGCTCGCCAGTTTCGGAAGCCATTCGGACTTCTGGGCGGGCGACCCCGATTGCATCAGCGCGAGCGGCGCCATCGCGCAGGATGCGACGAACGGCACCGGTGCAACGTGCCGGCCCAGCGCTTCCGACACCAGCGCGGCATCGAGCAAATTCAGATCGAGCCCGCCATGCTTTTCCGGAATCAGAATCGCGGGCGCACCCAGTTCCACCAATCCGTCCCACACATCGCGCGCCATGCCATTCGTCTCCGCCGCCTTGCGCGTGCGGTCGAGCGGTGCAAGACGCGCGAGCGTGCGCTCCACGCTCTCCTGCATCATCTTCTGGTCTTGGCTAAGTCCGAATTCCATTATTTTCCTGCCTTAAGTTCGCGATAAGCCGTAGCCGCATCGTCATCTATTTTTACCGAGGCGCTTTCAGCCCAGTGCACGTTCGAGCCGCGCTTCTTCACGCCGGAGATCCAATATTCTTCCCGTGTTTCGACATCGAGGAAGTTGCCGCTAACGCCGTTGGCCTTCACGAACTCATGGCCGCGGTAATAAATCGATTTTCCCGACTTCGAGAACGTAACCCAACCAATCCAGGCATCGCTGCCGTCGAGCTTGCCGTCCTTGTTCTCGATATATATCAAGCGGCGTTGTTGCCCGCGTGTGAGTTGGGTCTTCGCCGTCATGACACAGCCAACTTCGGCTCTCTTGGCATCCCCAGCCCGCGTTCCGAGATAATGTTCTTTTGAATTTGCGCGGTGCCGCCGCCGATGATGAGGCCAAGGTCGAACATATACATCCACTGCCAGCGGCCGTGATTGCGGACATGCGGGCTGTCGCCATAGAGGATGCCAAGCTCGCCGAGCAGATCGATGGCGAATGCCGCGAGCTGGTGATTGAGCTCACAACCTTCCAGCTTCACGATAAGCCGCGCGATTCCGACGTCGTCGCCAGTATTTGCGGCTGTCAGCAATCGAAGCCCGTGAAACTGCATCGCCAGCACACGCGCCTGCAGCTTCATCAGCCGGTCACGGAACACTGGATTGTCCATTAGCTTCTCGGCGCCGACGGTTTCGATCTGCATCAGTTCGATGATCTGCTTCAGCCGCGTCTGCCCGGCATTGGGATCGCCCAGCATGCCGCGCTCGTGTTTCAAGGTGGCGTTGGCGACCATCCAGCCCTGCCCGCGCCCGGCGACAATCGAATCCTGCGGCACCCGCACATCGGTGAAGAACACCTCGTTGAATTCCGCCGAGCCCGTCATCGTCTTCAGTGGGCGCACCTCGATGCCCGGCGCCGTCATCGGAAACAGCAGATAGGAAATGCCCTGGTGCTTGGCGCGCTCGCTTTCGGTGCGCACCAGACAGAACATCATGTCGGCCTGCGCCGCGGTCGATGTCCAGATTTTCTGACCATTGATGACGAAGTCGCGTCCGTCTTCCACCGCGCGCGTTTGCAACGACGCCAGATCCGAACCCGACCCCGGCTCGCTATAGCCCTGGCACCAGATGATCTCGCCTTTCAGGGTCGGCTCTACATAGGTGCGCTTCTGCTCTTCACTTCCGACTTCAAGGAGCGTCGGCACCAGCATCGAAATGCCCTGCCCGCCCATGCCGCCCGGCGCACCGGCGCGCGTGAATTCTTCAGCGATGATGCGCGATTTGAGAACATCAGGTTCCGCACCGTAACCGCCATATTCGCGCGGAATGGTGCGCGCGGCGTAACCGTTCTCGATGAGCAGCTTCTGCCACGCGAGCGTTTCGCGACCAGGTTTGCCTATGCCGCGATCGCGCGGCCATGCATCTTTCGAGCGTTCGAGAAACTGCCGAACCTCTGTGCGAAACGCCTCATATTGCGGGCTGTAAGCGAGATCCATTTTCCACCCGTGATTTATTCTTGCGCGCTTTACGTCACGTCACGCGCGCAGATGCATTTCCGCGCGCATCAACTCTCGCTAAACTCTGCCGCAATCAGAACCAATTGCAAATCGGGAGTGAGACATGGGCGAAGCATATATCGTTGCGGCAGCGCGCACCGCGGGCGGCAAAAAAGGCGGCAAGGTTTCGGGATGGCATCCCGTCGATCTCGGCGGCACGATCATCAACGCCTTATTGGATCGTACCGGCGCTGATCCGGCCATCGTTGAAGACGTGATCATGGGCTGCGTCAGCCAGGTCGGCGAACAAGCGATCAATGTCGCGCGCAACGCGGTGCTGGCATCGCGCCTTCCCGAAAGCGTTCCGGCGACAAGCGTGGATCGCCAGTGCGGTTCGTCGCAACAGGCTTTGCACTTCGCGGCGCAAGCGGTGATGAGCGGCGCGATGGACGTGACCATCGCATGCGGCGTCGAAAGCATGACGCGTGTGCCGATGGGATTGTCCGCTGCGCTCCCGGCGAGGAACGGCTTCGGCAATTACAAATCGCCGCGCCTCGAAGATCGTTACCCGAACATCCAATTCTCTCAATTCATGGGCGCCGAGATGATCGCGAAAAAATACGGTCAATCGAAAGACCAGCTCGACGAGTTCGCCTATCACAGCCACAAGAAGGCAATCGCGGCGACCGAAAGCGGCGCGTTCAAGGACGAGATCGTTCCCATCGAAGTGACGTTGCCGACCGGCGAGAAGGCGATGCACACCATCGATGAAGGCATTCGCTTTGAAGCCAGCCTCGAAGGCATCAAGGGCGTGAAGCTGTTGCAGGAAGGCGGCCGTGTTACCGCTGCGACGTCTTCGCAGATTTGCGACGGCGCATCGGGCGTGATGGTCGTCAACGAAAAGGGATTGAAGGCGCTCGGCGTGAAACCACTCGCGCGCATCGTGCATATGACGGTGATCGGACATGATCCGGTCATCATGCTGGAAGCGCCAATTCCGGCCACGATCCGCGCGCTGAAGAAAGCCGGGATGAAGATCGGCGACATCGATCTTTATGAAGTGAATGAGGCCTTCGCGCCGGTGCCGGTCGCGTGGCTGAAAGAAACGGGCGGCGATCCTGACAGACTGAATGTGAATGGGGGCGCGATCGCGCTCGGCCATCCGCTCGGCGGCTCGGGCACGAAGCTGATGTCCACGTTGCTGCACGCTCTCAAGGCGCGTGGGAAGAAATACGGCCTGCAGACGATGTGCGAAGGCGGCGGTCTCGCCAACGTGACGATTGTTGAGGCGTTGCATTAAACACCCGCCCTCCCCTTGAGGGAGGGCCGATAATTTGCGCAGCAAATTTCGGGGAGGGGTCAATTGTCGACGGTTCGAGTTTGGCCCCTCCCCGAATTGCTTATGCAATTCGATCCTCCCTCAAGGGGAGGGTAGGAAGTAGTAGCAATGACCTACGAAACCATCCTTGCGGATTCGAAGTACGGCGTTCTTACGCTGACGCTCAACCGTCCCGAAAAGCTCAATGCCTACACCGCGCAGATGGGCGCGGAGCTGGAAGACGCGTTCATCCGCGCCGATGAAGACGATGACATTCGCGTCGTCGTCGTCACCGGCGCGGGGCGCGGCTTCTGCGCGGGCGCGGATGTATCGGCGGGTTCGGGCGCGTTCGATACGGCGGGCAGCGGCGGCAAAGTGTTCGGCGCCGGCGCGCGCGCGACCGATGCGCGGCGGTCCGGCGCCGGATTCATCGGCGCGATCTTCAATTGCCGCAAGCCATCCATCGCGGCGATCAACGGACCAGCGGTCGGCGTGGGCATCACGCTCACACTACCGATGGATATTCGCATTGCGTCGAGCACTGCCAAGATCGGCTTTGTATTTGCGCGGCGCGGGCTTGTGCCGGAAGCAGGCTCGGCCTGGTTCTTGCCGCGCATTGTGGGCTTCAGCCAGGCGATGCGCTGGTGCCTGTCGGGCAAAGTGTTCGATGCAGCCGAAGCCTTGCGCGGCGGCCTTGTCACCGATGTCGTCGAACCCGACGCGTTGCTGCCGCGCGCCGAAGAAATCGCGCGCGAGATTGCCGATGAGACCGCACCGGTTTCCATCGCGCTGACGCGCCAGATGCTATGGCGTTTCGCTGGCGACGAGCATCCGTGGGATCTGCTGAAAGTCGATGCACCGCTCAATATCGAACTTGGCGCGGCGGCGGACGTGAAAGAGGGCGTCTCGGCATTTCTCGAAAAGCGCAAACCGAAATTTCCCGGCAGGGTGTCTTCAGACATGCCCGGTCATTATCCGTGGTGGAAAGAATGAACGAGTCCGACTGGCAGACCATCGCGGATATCGCGCCGACCTTCGCGCAATCGCAGGGCGGGAAGATCGCGTTCTCGTTCGAAGGCCGGGACACATCGTTCGAAGACTTCAACCGCCACACCAATCAGGTCGCCAACGCGCTGATCGCCGCCGGCGTGAAGAAAGGCGAGCGTATCTGCTATCTCGGCAAGAACTCCGATCATTATTTCGAGCTGTTCCTCGGCGCGGCGAAGATGGGCGCCGTGACGACGCCCATCGGCTGGCGCCTCGCGCCGCCGGAAGTCGCCTACATCGTCAACGATTCCCATGCACCGATGTTTTTCGTCGGGCCGGAGCTGACCGGCGCGGCGAAGGAAGTTCTCAAAGACGCTCCGCAGGTAAAGCAGACCATCGCCATGGAAGGCGGCGTGCCGGAGTGGAAAAGTTTCGAAGCCTGGCGCGATGCCGCGAGCGATGTGCCGCCCGGCGTGGCGCTGACCGAACGCGATATCGCGATCCAGCTCTACACATCGGGCACCACCGGCCGCCCAAAAGGCGCGATGTTGACGCATGCAAACTTCATCGAAACCAACAAGATCATGAAGGCGGCGAACATCAACTGGAACCAGTGGTCGCCGGACGATGTCAGCCTCGTCGCCATGCCCGTCGCGCATATCGGCGGATCGGGTTGGGGCTTGATGGGGCTTCGCAATGGCGCGACGGGAATCGTTGCGCGCGAATTCGAGCCGGGCAAAGTGCTCGACTTCATCGCCAATGATCGCGTAAGCAAGATTTTCCTCGTTCCAGCTGCGATCCAGATCATCCTGCGCGATCCACGCGCGCGCACGACCGATTATTCGCGCATGAAAACCATCGGCTATGG
>DASZML010000285.1:0-1767 GCA_035551875.1 Rhizomicrobium sp. | reverse complement strand
CGCTGGCGCAGTTCGCCGATCGCCGTATCCGGATGTTCGCCGGACGATGAGCCTTTCCGTTCGTATCGCGCATGACTTCGAAAACTTCGCACTCGATGTGCGTTTCGCCATCGAGAAGCCGGGTATCACGGCGTTGTTCGGACCGTCGGGCGCGGGCAAGACGACCATCGTCAATGCCATCGCCGGATTGCTGAAACCGCGCGAAGGCCGCGTTATTGTGGGCGATGACGTGCTGCTCGACAGCCAAGCGCATCTGTTCGTGTCGCCGCGCGCGCGCCGCATCGGTTATCTGTTTCAGGATGCGCGACTGTTTCCGCACATGGATGTGGAGACCAATTTGCGCTTCGGCTGGCGGCGCGCGACGGAACGGGCGAGCGCTTCGGAATTTCAGCGCATCGTTGCTATGCTGGGGCTTGAACAACTGTTGAATCGCCGCCCGCGCAATTTGTCCGGCGGCGAGAAAAGCCGCGTCGCGCTCGGCCGCGCGCTACTCTCGTCGCCGCGTATGTTGCTGCTGGATGAGCCACTTGCCGCGCTCGATACCGCGCGCAAGAGCGAGATCATGCCATATCTGGAACGCCTGCGCGACGAAGCGGCGCTGCCGATGCTCTATGTCAGTCATGCGCTGGATGAAGTCGCGCGCCTTGCGGACAATGTGATCGTGCTGAAGGCGGGCAAGGTGGTCGCGCAAGGCTCTGTGTTCGACATGCTCGCCGATCTCGAAGCGATGCAGAGCGTCGATGCGCCGTCCTATGGCGCGGTGATCGATACGCGCGTCAAGCAACATCGCGAAGACGACGCGCTAAGCGTTTTGTCTTTCGATGGCGGCGAACTGATCGTGCCGCTAGTCAAACGCGCGATTGGCACGCGCCTGCGCATCCGCATCCGCGCCGAGGATGTGATGCTCGCCACCGAAGAGCCGCGCACCATCAGCGCCAACAATGTCCTGCTCTGCCGCGTGACGGCGGTACGCGAAACCAGTATCGCGCATGCCGACGTGCAACTTGCTTGCGGCAACACGCCCTTCGTCGCCCGCATCACCCGCGCCTCTACCAAACGCCTCGCACTGGCGCCAAACGTACCGGTGTTCGCAATCATCAAATCGGTGACAGTCGATCTGGGCTAGCCAAGTTGATTCACGCGGAGGCGCGGAGACGCGGAGGGCGCCAAGCCGTTGACGATGCGATGGATGCCTTGCTTGAGCGTCGGTTCGCCGAAATTTATGAGCAAGCCGAGCGGAAGTTTTAATAAGCGTAGATAGGTCAGCACTTGCTTGCCGTGCACCGGCGCAATCTTTTCGACCGATTTCAGTTCAACAATTATGCGTTCTTCAACAAGAAGGTCGATCCGGCAGGCGTCCCCAAAAAGCATGTCCTCATAGTCGAATGGGAGCGATATTTGTCGAGCGGCGCGGAAGCCGCGCCGCTCAAGAGTCCGGGCCAGACTTGCCTCGTATACCGATTCTAAGAGTCCTGGCCCGAGCGTGCGGTGTATCTGGATCGAAGCGCTGATGATCGCGTCCGTTATGTCGTCCAACGACCTATCAATTTCGCCCATGCACTCCGCGTCTCCGCGCCTCCGCGTGAAATCCTGACCTGCACTTGTCGTTCAAGTTTGCTCGAAAGGTCTCGGACTGTATGCTTGCCGCAAAATAATCCGAGGAAACGATGCCGCTGATCCCTTATGCCGATACCGCCGCGCTGCCGGAGAAGGCGCGCGAAGCGTTTGAGCGTTTGCCGCGCAAGCTCAATATCTTTCGCATGTGGG
>DASZML010000284.1:0-9514 GCA_035551875.1 Rhizomicrobium sp. | reverse complement strand
TCGGATGTTGCGAAAGCACAATCGCGACGGTGAATGTCGACGCTGCCGCCACATAGATCGCGCTAAGTTGCCGAACCGCCATCGCCAGCCCTGTTGAGCGCGAGGCTATCCGCCCCCGCTCGCTGCCCCCGTCCGGGACGCTCAATCGTTAACAGGATTGCGAAAAACCGGCCCGCAAGCAAGGTCAAACCTTAATGCGACCGAGCCGCGTTTGGCATGAATTGGCGGATTTCGGCTCAGTTCACGAAATTTGCGGCACTTCCACGTGCGAGATCGGCCTTCAACGTGCGCGTCGCCCGCCAATAGCAGAGCGTCGCGATGAAGCCGCTAACCATGGTGGTCATGAGCGCATACCGCAACGAATCGGCGCCGAATGTGGGACGCAGCAGATCGCTAACGAGGCCAACCGTTGCCGGGCCAAGACCGAGGGCGATCATGTTGAGAATGAATAGAAGAATGCCGATGGCTTGCGCACGCATGCGAAGCGGGACCATGCCTTGTGTCATCGCATAAGACGGACCGAGGTAGGTCGCGCCGAAAAACGAAGGACCGATGGCGGCGATCAATGCAATTGTCGTGCTCTGCGAAAGATAGAAAACAGGTGCGCAACAAATTGCTGCATAAGTGCAGACGATTGGCAGATACATGTACCAGTTCACATTTTTTTTGCCCAGGCGGTCCGACAATACGCCTGAGCCGTAGGTGCCCACAGCGCCGAACGCGCCGGTGAGCAGCGACAGCGCAACGCCAACCTGAACCGGCGTCATGTGATGCGAAACGATGAGAAATTTTGGAACGAAATAAAGGCCGGCATAACCGCCGAATGCGCTCATCGCACAGCCCAGCGCCATCCATTTGAACGACGGCAATTTCGCGAGATAGCGAACCACTTCCATCAATCGCGGCGCAGCTTCCGTGTCCGCGATCTTGTCCACCAGCCCGCGCTGCGGTTCTTTGACGGTGAACAGTAACAGGAACACCAGCAACAAACCCGGCGCGCCGGATGCGATGAACGCGGAGCGCCATCCATAGTGTTGCAGCATCCAGCTTCCACCGAAGAAGCCGAGCAACAGACCGATATTCAAACCGGCCGAATAAAACGCCAACGCGCCCGCCCGTTTCTCCGGCGGATAGAGATCCGCAATCATCGAGTTGATCGACGGGCCGGTGCCCGCCTCGCCGATACCTGTGCCGAAACGCGTCACCAGCAATTGCCAGAAAAAGCGCGCGTAACCCGAAAGCACCGTCATCAAACTGAAGGTCGCGAGCGAGAAAGCGATGATGTTGCGGCGGCTGTAGCGGTCCGCAAATGTTGCGAGCGGAATGCCCAGCGTCGCGTAGATTACGGCAAACACCGTCCCCGATAGCAAGCCGCCACCGAAGTCGCTGATCGCAAATTCCTTCTGGATGTAAGGCAGCAGGATTCCAAGTATCTGCCGGTCCAGATAATTCACGACATAAACGAGCGTGAGAATGAAGAGGATATAACTGCGGCCGGACGTGTTCGCCGCGTCCGCAGGTCCCGTCAACACCGCGCCATCGGGCAAGCCTGCCTCGCCTGCCTCGGCGGCGGCGTTTTGATCTGTCACGAAGACCTCTTCGGGCGTATTTCCTCTGGCCGCGACCGTAACAGTTTCGAGAGCGCTGTCACCCGTTCTTCTTCAGACCAAAGCGTTCGCCGCGGCGTCCCTTCACCGCGAGATCCACCGATGCCAGACGGCGTTCGCCCGGCGTGCGCCACTCGTCGGTGAGCAGATTCATCATCGCGAAGTAATCGCCGAACGAATCTTCGACAGCGCGATTGAAGCCTTGCGCATCCTGCGCTTTGTTCATCTGCAACTTGGCGTAGCGCAAAACGCCCGGCGTATTCTCCGCAACGCGCTGCGCGTAAGCGAATGTTTCGGTTTCAAGTTGATCGGTTGGCAGCACGCGATTGACGAAACCAAATTGCGCGGCTTCCGCCGCTGAAATAAACCGGCTCTCGAAGCATAATTCCTTCGCGCGGCGAATCCCTATGTCCCACGGGATTGACATGTATTCCACAAAGCCGGCCAGAAACTGCGCTTTCTCTTCCGCGAAAACGATGTCGCAGCAGGCTGCCAGCATCCAGCCAGCGTAGATGCAGTAACCTTCCACCATCGCGATCGTAGGCTTGGGGAAATTGCGCCACTTGACCAGCAGATCCAGATTGTATTTGCGGAACTGTTCATACGTCTCGATGCCCGGCGCCGCGTTCTGCGCTTTGCGATAGGCGATGGCATCGGGGGTTCCAAGATCGTGGCCAGTGGAGAAATTGCCGCCGCTGCCGCGAACGATGACGACACGAACGTTCTTGTCCGCGCCAGCAAGCTCGAACGCCGCATCGATCTCGTCGAGCATACGGTAGCCTTGCGCGTTGCGATATTGCGGCATGTTCAGCGTGATGACGCCCAGCGGCCCGTCGGCGGTATAAAGAATTTCGCGGAAGTTCATGTGCGGCTCCGAAATTGCGGAGCCGCGATTATGCAAACTTTCCGCTCTTTGCCCATCCGCGCGGGACGATACGGCCCGCTTGCGCGCGCGCGCCTTTCCAATCTTTCAACTCGCCCGGCTCGAAGACGCGATTGTTCTGATCCTTCAGACCTTCTTTCCAGATGAAGGTCGTCGCGTCTAGCAAACCGCCGTCCTTGTAACGCTGCAGATAGTTGCCCTGCCCGCGCGCCATTTCCGGCAGGTCTGCAGTCGGGAAGATGATCAGCTTGCGATTGTCACCGACGACCGCGATGAAGTCGCCATCCACCGCCCGGCATACGGCCGCTTCCGCGCCGGCTTTCACATTCATCACGCGCTTGCCGGATTTGGTCTGCGCAACGCAATCGTCCTCGTTGACGATGAAGCCGTGGCCTGTTGTGGACGCGACGAGCATTTTACGTCCGCCGACAAACGGGAACATCGTCACCAGATCGGATTCCGGCGGAAGATCGATGAAGGCGCGAATCGCCTCGCCATTGCCGCGCCCACCGGGCAACTTCGCGCAATCCAGCGTGAAGAAACGGCCGTCGGTCGCGAAGATCATCAGCTTGTCGGTTGTCTGCGCGTGCACCCAGAAGCGCGCACGATCGCCTTCGCGATATTTAATGTCGTCGCTCTGTTCCTGATGGCCTTTGAACGAGCGCAGCCAGCCCTTCTCGGAACAGACGACTGTGATCGGCTCTTTTTCCACCGCGCTTTCGATCGTTGCGGCTTCCTCGGCGAGCGCGGAGATTTTTTCGGCAGCCGCCTCGCCTGCGATTTCGGTGCGGCGTTTGCCGAGCTTGGTCTTGAGGCCGAACTTGGTGTCGATCTCCTTCACTTCGGAAATCAGCATTTCGTCCTTCAGCTTTTCCGAACCCAGCAGCTTCTTGAGTTCTTTCTGCTCTTTCGACAGATCGTCATGCTCGTGGCGGATCTCCATTTCTTCGAGCTTGCGCAAAGACCGCAGCCGCATATTGAGGATCGCTTCGGCCTGAACGTCTGTGAGCTTGAACGCCTTGATGAGCTTCGACTTGGGCTCGTCTTCCGTGCGGATGATCTTGATGACCTTGTCGAGGTCCAGATAGACAATCAGGTAACCGGCAAGGATTTCGAGTCGAGCAGCGATTTTCTCTAGCCGATGCTTCGAGCGGCGCTCCAGCACATCTCGGCGGTGATTGATGAAGGCCTGCAGCGCATCCTTCAGGCTCATCACACGCGGAATGAGCCCGCTGTCGAGAACGTTCATGTTGAGGCTGATGCGCGTTTCCAGATCGCTCTGCCGGAACAATTGCTCCATCAGGATTTCCGGCTCGACCGTGCGGCTCTTGGGGATCAGTACGAGGCGAATATCTTCGGCGCTTTCGTCGCGAACGTCGTCGAGCAGCGGCAGTTTCTTCTGCTCGATCAGCTCCGCGATGCGCTCGATCAGCTTGGCCTTCTGCACCTGATAGGGAATTTCGGTCACGACGATCTGATAGGCGCCGCGCCCACCGTCTTCTTTCTTCCACCGGGCCCGAACACGGAACGAGCCGCGCCCCGTCTTGTAGGATTCCGCGATGGACTCCGGCGACTCCACGACGATGCCGCCGGTCGGAAAGTCCGGGCCCTTCACGAATTTGAGCAGCGTCGCATCGCGCGTGTTTGGATTTTCGATCAGCGCGATCAGCGCCCCGCAAAGCTCGCCCAGATTGTGCGGCGGGATCGACGTCGCCATGCCGACCGCGATGCCGCTCGATCCGTTCGCCAGCAAATTCGGAAACGCCGCCGGCATGACGACCGGCTCTTCTTCCGCGCCGTCGTAGTTCGGACGGAAGTCGACGGACTCTTCGTCCAGCCCCTCCATTAAGGCCTGCGCGATTTCGGTGAGGCGGCTTTCGGTGTAACGCATCGCCGCCGCGCTATCGCCATCGACGTTGCCGAAATTGCCCTGGCCATCGACCAGCGGATAACGAACCGCGAAATCTTGCGCGAGACGCACCAGCGCGTCGTATACCGACTGATCGCCATGCGGATGGTACTTGCCGATCGTATCGCCGACGACGCGCGCGGATTTTTTGAAGGCCGCGTTCGGGTTCAGTCCCAACACGCGCATCGCCCACAACACACGGCGGTGAACCGGCTTCAACCCATCGCGCGCATCGGGCAGCGCACGCTGCGTGATCGTGGAAAGCGCATAAGCGAGATAGCGCTGGGAAAGGGCATCCGCGAGCTGTTCGGGATGGATGTCGTCTTTGGTCGGTGCGGATGCCTGCTTTGTCATCTTTTTGTTCTCGTACTAACTTACTTCGCCATCGCCCGGTCGCGAGCTTTTTGCGGGCGATCCGGGTGCCCAATTTCCAAGAAAAGAAAAATGGGTCACCCGCATGAAGCGGGCGATGACACCGTTTATCGCGATTCGCGGCCCGCGCGTTCTTCCAGCCTGAGACGCGCGGCGGGCATTTCTTTTCCGTGGGGGCGCAACACGCGCTCGAGCAGGAAATTTCCGGTGAGTTTCAACCCGGCGCGGATATCCGCCATCGTCGGCTCGCTGTTCTGCGAGCCCAGAAGAAACTGCGGCAATTCCAGCATGCGTTCTTTATAGGGCGCGGCCGCCGAACGCGAGACGGCGCGGCCGGATCGCGGTGAGACAAATTCAAGATCTTCCCTGGTTCCCGTCGCCGCGCATTCGGAAAAGTCGAGACCAAAGCCGAGTTCGTCGAGTAAGCCCGCTTCCCAACGCACGAAAAGCGTACCCCAATGCGCGAAGTCCTGCGACGCGATGGCATCAAGCAGAAGCTCCGAGGCCTTGTGGATGGAATTATGCGCTTCACGTTCTGGCAATGTCGCGATGACGATTGCCGTAAGCGCATTTAACCCGATGAGCGCTGCGCGGTCGTCGATGAGATGTCCCGCGCGCGTCTGCATCGGCTCGGCGATAAACGTACCGAGCTGCTCGTTCAGCCGCGCACGCCAGATGAGATGAACCGAATTGCCGGGTTGAAGCGCTGCTTTGACTTTGCGCGAACTCGCGCCACGCACAAGACCGGCATGACGGCCATGTGACCGCGTAAGCGTATCCATGACCGCGGAACTTTCGCCGTGTGGGCGAATGTTCAAGACAATTGCGTCGTCAGCCCATTCCATCGCCCGCCTATACTCTTCCCTATGAGGGGGCGCGAGAAATTCTATTCATCTGGAAATTCCAGGCCCATTTCGCGATAATGTTCGCGGGTCTCTGCCCAATTTTCCTGGACCTTCACGAATAGAAACAGATGTACGCGGTGTCCAAATAATTCTTCCATTTCGGCGCGGGCCAATTCGCCTATCTTCTTGATCGTCGCACCACCCTTGCCGAGCACGATGGGTTTCTGCCCTTCGCGTTCGACATAAATCACTTGATCGATCTTCACCGACCCGTCGCGCCGATCTTCCCATTTCTCCGTTTCCACGGTGATCGCATAGGGAAGTTCATCGTGCAGGCGCAGATAGATTTTCTCGCGCGTGATTTCGGCGGCGAGCAGGCGCGAGGGAATGTCGGCGGCCTGATCGGCGGGATAGAGCCACGGACCTTCCGGCATCTTGCCGATGACCCAATTGGAGATATCGCCCACGCCGTCGCCCTTGAGTGCCGAGACCATGAATAGCCGCTCGAACACGCCTTCGGAATTCAGTTTATCCGCCAATGGCAATAGATCAGTGCGTTTCATGCCGTCAATCTTGTTGAGGATGAGTCCGGCTTTGGTGCCGGATTGTTTCAACCCCTCGATGATCATCTGCGTATCTTGCGCCGCCAAACCGTCGGGTTGGGCGATAAGATCCGGCGCATCGACGATCAGCAGCACCGCATCGGCGTCGCTGGCGCCGGACCACGCAGCATTGACCATCGCGCGATCCAAACGGCGGCGTGGCTTGAAGATACCGGGCGTGTCCACGAATACGATCTGCGTTTCATCACGAATAGCGACGCCGCGGACGGCCATTCGCGTCGTCTGCACTTTCGGCGAGACAATCGAGACCTTCGATCCGACAAGCCGATTGACCAGAGTGGACTTGCCCGCATTCGGCGCTCCGATAATGGCGGCGAAACCACAGCGCGTCATGGCTGCACCTTCTCGAGCATTGCCTTCGCCGCCGCCTGCTCGGCTTCGCGTTTGGAATTGCCGTCGCCTTGCGCCGGCTCTTGTCCGGAGACGCTTACCTCGATCACGAAACGCGGCGCGTGATCGGGTCCCTCACGACCAACGAGTTTGTAGACGGGCGCAGCTCCGCCTTTGCGCGCTTGCGCCCATTCCTGCAGCGACGTCTTGGCGTCGCGCATGTCGCGATCGAAATCGCCAAACTGATCCGACCAGTTGTGCTCAATGAAATGCCGCGCGACCTCGAACCCGCCATCAAGATAGAGCGCGGCAATCACCGCTTCGCAGGCACCGGCTAGGATCGCCAACTTCTTCCGGCCACCGCTGACGATTTCCGAATTTGCGAGAACAAGATGCTCGCCCAGTCCCGCCTTGTCGGCAGCGCGCGCGCAGGCTTCGCTGCGCACCAGGGCGTTGAGCTTCAAGGCGAGCGTACCTTCGGCATCATCCGGAAACATCGCGTACAGTTTTTCCGCGATCGCCAGTCCCAAAACACGGTCGCCGAGAAACTCCAACCGCTCGTTCGACACGGATGAATTGGCGCTCGCATGTGTGAGCGCGCGCGTCAGCAGTCCGCGATCTTTGAACGTGTAGTCGAGCGAACGCTCGAACGCTGCGAGGCCGTCAGTCAATGGGGCTGAAGATCCGTCCGTAACGGATTGCCGTTGGCCACTTCCAGAATTCCCAGATATGCGCGCTGCCATCGGTGGAGAAGAACAACAGTTCGGCCTTGCCGACAAGGTTTACCGCCGGCACATAGCCCACGGAACCGCGGCTATCGTCGGAATTGTCGCGGTTGTCGCCCATCATGAAGTAGTGACCGGCAGGAACGGTGAAGACATCCGTGTTGTCGGCGGGGCCGTCGGAGAAGCGATCGAGCGTCAGATACGATTTTCCGTTCGGCAGCGTCTCGCGGTATTGCGGCACGCGATAGGTGATGCCGTCAACGGACTCGACATAGTCTTGCATGCGCACGCGCGGCACGACCTTGTCGTTGATATAGAGGCGGTCGTTGATCATCTGGATATGGTCGCCGGGCAGCCCGATCACGCGTTTGATGAAGTCGGTCGAAGGATCGCGCGGATATTTGAACACCGCGACATCGCCGCGCGTCGGCGCCGATCCGAAGATGCGACCGGAGAATGGCCCAAGCCCGAACGGGAACGAGTAGCGGCTATAGCCATAAGAGAACTTCTCGACGAAGAGATAGTCGCCGACGAGCAATGTGCCTTCCATCGAAGCGCTTGGAATATTGAATGGCTGGAACAGGAATGTGCGGATCACGAGCGCGATCAGCAGCGCGTAAACAACGGTTTTGACCGTTTCGATCCAGGACTCGCCTTCCGGCTTTGCGGGCATTAGGGGCGCCTCTTCCACCGGCGGCGCAACAACGGACGGAGTCGGTTGAATCGTATCCGGCGCGGGCGGCGCAATCTCCTGGTCGACCAGAACTTCGTTTTCCGGCGCGCCTTCGGACGCTTCGTGTGTCGTATCGGTCATGTCGGGCTGGTCGCCATAGGATCGGAGTTCTTTCAGAAGGAACCGGAGGGCAAACGCAAGGTCAAGCCGGAACCCTGCTTAATTAAGCATTCGGCGGGGGCTGCGGCGCTGTGGCCACAGCGGAGATTATGACAATTGCTTGTGCCAGCGGAAAATCATCGGTGATCGTCAGGTCGATCTGCGCGCGGTAGCCGGGTGGCGTGATCTGTTCCAGCCGCTTCAGCGCTCCATTGGTCAGCTTCATGCTCGGCTTGCCGCCAGGTAGGTTGACCACGCCCATATCGCGCCAAAACACCCCTTTGCGAAGGCCCGTGCCAAGCGCTTTCGAACAAGCCTCTTTCGCGGCGAAGCGCTTGGCGTAACTGGCGGCACGTTGCGCACGCTTGTCGGATTTGTCTTTTTCAAGCTGCGTGAAAATGCGGTTCAGAAAACGATCGCCAAAACGCGCGATGGATCTTTCCACGCGGCGAATATCGATGAGATCGGAACCCAGACCGATGATCATGCGCGCGCCTCATCCATCAATGTGCGCATGCGTTTGATTGATGCTTCCAATCCGATGAAGATCGCTTCGCCGATCAGAAAATGACCGATGTTGAGCTCACGGATTTCCGGGATGGCGGCGATGGGTTTCACATTGTCATAAGTCAGCCCGTGACCGGCGTGGACTTCAAGACCTAGCCGCGCGGCGGCGGCGGTGGATTTGCGCGCGGCTTCGAGGTGCTGTGCAACGAGCTTCTCATCGCGGGCAATCACCGCTTCGCAATAGGCGCCGGTGCAAAGTTCGACCACCGGAGCGTTGAGCGATTTCGATGCTTCGATCTGGCGCTGGTCCGGATCGATGAATATCGATACACGAATACCGGCACCGGAAAGCCGCCGCACAATGGGTACGAGCTGATTATGCAAGCCCTCCGCGTCGATGCCGCCTTCGGTCGTGACTTCCTGGCGTTTTTCAGGAACCAGACAAACCGCATGCGGCTTCACGCGCGTGGCGATCTCCACCATCTCATCGCTCGGTGCCATTTCCATATTGAGCGGCAACTGCTTCCAACGCGCCATCCGATCGATGTCATCATCGACGATATGCCGGCGATCTTCGCGCAGATGCATGGTAATACCGTCAGCACCAGCCAGTTTCGCGATCTCGGCCGCAAGCATTGGATCAGGGTACGGCGCGCCCCGCGCGTTGCGCACAGTCGCCACATGATCGACGTTCACACCGAGGCGGAGTTTGTTCATGTCAGGGACACGTCATCTTGCAGGTTGTCATAATCGCAACGTATGCGCCGATCAAAGGGAATGCGAAACACGATACAGCCGCAAGAAACCGGGAGAATATGCCGCTTCTTTTTTGCCAGATGCCGAGAAGCAGTGAAATCACAAAACTGATGACAATCGGAACC
>DASZML010000283.1:0-4480 GCA_035551875.1 Rhizomicrobium sp. | reverse complement strand
GCCTGATCCAGATGGTTCAGATAAAGATGCGCGTCGCCGAATGAGTGGACGAATTCGCCAGGCTTGAGGCCAGTCACCTGCGCCACCATTATCGTCAGCAGCGCATAGGACGCGATGTTGAACGGCACGCCCAGGAAGATGTCGGCGGAGCGCTGATAGAGCTGGCAACTCAACTTTCCGTCCGCAACGTAGAACTGAAACAGGCAATGACATGGCGGTAGCGCCATCTTCGGCACATCCGCCGGATTCCACGCCGTCACGATCAAGCGACGCGAGTCCGGATTCTTTTTGATATCGGCAATCAAATTCGCGATCTGATCGATCATGCCGTGCTCGCTCGGCCAAGAGCGCCACTGATGGCCATAGACCGGACCAAGCTCGCCATTCGCATCCGCCCACTCGTCCCAGATGCTGACGCCATGTTCTTTCAGATATTCGATGTTGGTTTCGCCACGGAGGAACCACAGCAATTCGTAGATTATCGCTTTGGTGAAGAGCTTCTTCGTCGTGAGGAGGGGGAAACCCTCGCTGAGATCGAAGCGCATCTGATGGCCGAATATGGAGATCGTGCCGGTGCCCGTGCGGTCGCGCTTCTCCACACCCTTCTTGAGCACGGTTTCCATCAGGTCGTGATACTGGCGCATTGCTTCTCGAACGCTTTGGCATGGAATCGGGCGCATATTAGCGCCACTGGCGACGGTTTTGCCGTCTTCTAATTTTAACCCCCAAGTCCTATATTCAAGAGGTCTGGCAACAGACTACGGCGATAAACGGCTGCGTAATAAGCGGACTGGACCCGGGGGCGGTACCCGGCGCCTCCACCAAATGCCCTCTCCATCCGAGAGGTCATCTGTGGGGGCGAAACAGGATCGACAGACGTGTAAAGGCAGATCCTTTCGCTCGGTATGGTATCCGCCGTTATCGGGCTATTCGTACAGGTGCCAACGATAATGAAATGGCCCTCGCTGCCTAATAGGTAAGCGCAGCCCGGGGAGAGCTGGGCAACAGAATCTCCCCACTTATCAGAACATCGTCGTGGCCGGACAGCGAGGCCGAAGCGCGATCCGGCCATCCATGGCCACAAGATGCGCTTGTCAAAATATCTCTTCGCGTGCTTGCGTGCGCGCAATCGCTATTCGAGGAAATTCCATGACCGCAACCGACGCGCTCTTCAAGCCGTTCAAGTTCAAGAACCTCACGCTGCCCAATCGCATCGTGATGGCACCCATGACGCGTTCGAAGTCGCCTGAGCAGATTCCGGGCGCCGATGTTGCCGCGTATTACCGGACGCGCGTCGAAGGCGGCGTCGGCCTCATCCTCACCGAAGGCACAGTTGTCGAAAAATCCGCTTCGAACGACGCGAACGTTCCGTCGTTTTTCGGTGAGAAATCGCTCGCGGGCTGGGCGTATGTTCTGAAGGAAGTGAAAGCTGCGGGCGGAAACATCATGCCCCAGCTCTGGCATCAGGGGATCATGCGCCATCAGGGCAGCGGTCCTTATCCCGAGGTGCCGAGCCGGAGCCCGTCCGGCCTGTCCAAGCCGGACAAAAAAGTCGCCGAGCCTATGACGCATAAGGATATCGACGAAGTGATCGCAGCTTTTGCGTCCGCCGCACGCGCCGCCAAAGACATCGGCTTCGACGGCGTGGAACTGCATGGCGCGCATGGCTATCTGATCGACCAATTCTTCTGGGACGGCGTCAACGCGCGCGACGATCACTTTGGCGGCTCATTGCCAGAGCGCACACGCTTCGCAGCCGATATCGTGAAGGCGGTTCGCGCGGCAACCTCGCCTGACTTTCCGATCCTTCTGCGCTTCTCACAATGGAAGCAGCAGGATTTCGGCGTGCGCCTCGCGCATACGCCACAGGAACTGGAAGGTTTCCTTTCGCCGCTCGCTGCCGCGGGCGTGGACATGTTCCACTGCTCGACGCGCCGTTTCTGGGAACCGGAATTTCCAGAGACCGGATCGGATATGAATCTTGCCGGATGGACGAAGAAGCTGTCCGGCGTTCCGACAATGACCGTCGGTTCTGTCAGTTTGAATGAAGATTTTATCAACGCCTTTCGCGGTAAGGGCGCGGAAACCAATCACGGACATTTCGAAGGTCTCGCGAAAATGCTGGAACGCGGCGATTTCGATCTCGTCGCTGTCGGTCGCGCCCTCATTGTGAATGCCGATTGGGCGAACAAAGTCCGCGACGGAAAGCTCAATGAGCTCAAGCCCTGGACTGCGGAAGCGTTGCAGACGCTTGTATAAACAGCGCTTTTAATTTGCGACGGTGACGTTGACTCGTCCTTCGCCAAGTTTAGTCTCTGAACATCCAGGAGCAACATGGCGAAGGACTTCATCGGCTATCAGGCATTGACGGACGCGGCGTTGCGCGGCGTCGTGCGCGATGCACTCCGCAAAGTCGAGAAACAAGGCCTCGTCGCGTCGCATCATTTCCGCATCACCTTCAAGACGGTGTTTCCCGGCGTCGAGATTCCGGATTTTCTGCGCGAGCAATATCCCGAAGAGATGATGATCATTCTTCAGCACCAATTCTGGGGGCTGAAGGTGAAGGAAAATCATTTCGAGGTGACGCTCTCGTTCAAGAAAGTGCCGGCAACACTCGTCATCCCCTTCGCCGCGCTGACGCAATTCGCCGATCCCGGTGTCTCGTTCGGCCTACAATTCCGCGAAGCGGGTGAAGACGGCGAAATGAAATCTCTCGGCCCCGCGGTCGAGCCGACGCTTCTCGTGCCGCATGCCAAGACCGAACCGAAGGCCGAGCAAATGGCAGCTTCGCCCGAATCCACCGAAGAAAAGCCTGCCGCCGCTCCTGGCGAGGTTGTGAGTCTGGACGCTTTCCGCAAGAAGTAGCCAGGTTGCAATCAATGCAATCAATGATTACATTGATTGCATGGCGAGTATCACGATCCGAAATCTCGATGACAATGTGAAAAAGCGGTTGCGCAAACAGGCGGCAGAGAATGGCCGTTCGTTGGAAGCCGAAGCGCGCGCAATTCTCAGCGAGAGAACAATCGCATCGCATTTGCCCCCGCCGAAGACAGGTCTGGATTTGTTTCGCGGCATGCGGGAGGTGGTCGAGAAATATGGCGGTGTGGAACTGGAGCCATTTCCCGATCAGGCGTTGGCCGAGCCGCCGGCCAAGTTTCGTAAGTCCGGGAAATGATTATTCTCGACACGAACGTAGTGTCCGAACCTTCGCAACCGGCCCCATCGGCAGCAGTTATGGCGTGGTTGGCAGCGCAAGACGCAACCCAACTCTACACGACCACCGCCACGGAAGCGGAATTGCACTATGGCTTGGCGCTATTGGCCGCAGGAAAACGCCGCAACGAATTGGAAAATGCAATCGAGCACTTGTTGGGAGTGACGTTGAATAGTCGAGTTCTGTCTTTCGATCGCGCTGCGGCGCACGAGTTCGGCTTGGTCACAGCATCTCGTAAAAAGGCCGGACGCGCGATCAAGGTGTTTGACTCCCAGATTGCCGCTATCGCAAGGGTGCACGGCGCTGCCGTCGCAACGCGCGATGTCGGCGATTTCGAACACGCAGGTATTTCTGTTATCAACCCTTGGGCTCACACACCATGACCAAGACCCGCACCGAGACCGATACGTTCGGCCCTATCGAAGTCGATGCCTCCAGATATTGGGGGGCGCAAGCCGAACGCTCTCTGCACAATTTCAAGATCGGCTGGGAGAAGCAGCCGGTGGCCGTAGTGCGCGCGCTGGGCATCGTCAAACGCGCCGCCGCGGAAGTGAACATGCAGCTTGGCAAGCTCGATCGGAAAATCGGCGAAACGATTGTGAAGGCCGCACAGGAAGTCATTGAGGGAAAACTCGATGCGCATTTCCCGCTGTCGGTCTGGCAGACCGGTTCGGGCACGCAATCCAACATGAATGCCAACGAGGTGATCTCGAACCGCGCCATCGAGATGCTGGGCGGCGAGATGGGATCGAAGAAGCCGGTTCATCCAAACGATCACGTCAACATGAGCCAGTCGTCGAACGACACCTATCCGACGGCCATGCACATCGCTTGCGCGGAAGAGATTCAGCACGCGCTAATTCCAGCGCTTCAGATGCTCCGCAACGCGCTGAACGACAAGGCGCAGGCGTGGAAGGACATCATCAAGATCGGCCGCACGCACACGCAGGATGCGACGCCGATCACGCTCGGCCAGGAATTCTCCGGCTACACGCAGCAGATTCAGAACGGCATCGGCCGCATCGAGCAATCCATGCCCGCGCTGATGCAGTTGGCGCAAGGCGGAACGGCGGTCGGCACAGGCCTCAACGCGCCGGTCGGTTTCGACAAGATGGTCGCCGAGCGCATCGCCGCGATCACGCAGATGCATTTCACCACAGCGCCGAACAAGTTTGAAGCATTGGCGGCGCACGACGCGATGGTGTTTAGCCACGGCGCGATCAATACGGTCGCGGCGTCGATGTTCAAGATCGCCAACGATAT
>DASZML010000282.1:0-6771 GCA_035551875.1 Rhizomicrobium sp. | reverse complement strand
TCCAAGCGCCCGATCCAGCAGCCGTTGATGCCGGGGATGATCTGCTCCAACGAACCGGGTTATTACAAAGAGGGCGAATACGGCATTCGCATCGAGAATCTCGTCGTCGTTACCGAACCGAAGGCGGTGGCCGGCGGTGATCGCAAGATGATGGAGTTCGAGACGATCACGTGGTCGCCGATCGATCTCAATCTCGTCGAGCCGTCATTGCTTACGAAGGAAGAGCGCGATTGGCTTAATGCCTATCATGCAAAGACGCGCGAGAAGTTGTCGTCGCAGGTCGATGACGAAACGCGCGGCTGGCTCGAGAAAGCGACGCGCGCGATATGAGAAATAGTTTGCGGTTTGTGTTGGCTGGCATTGTGACTTTTGGATTTTCCGGCTGCACCATCTGGCCGGTCGATCAGGATCCTGCCGGCATGAACTATCGCCGCAATGCCGACCATGTGCTCGATGCGGTGCAAGCGTATCAGCACGACAAAGGCAGTTTGCCGCACAGTTTGAATATGCTGGTTCCGCAATATCTGCCCGCGCTGCCGGATTCACCGGAGTTGCATTATGACTTCACGGATGGTTCGCTCGCCTATCACTTCACGCCGAGCTGGCCGCAACTTCGTCCCGTATGGTGCCGGTCCAAAGGCGACACGACGGAATGGATCTGCAAGGAACACGTCGTCTGAAGGTTAAAGGCCTTCGATCATTTTGAGCCAAGTGTCTTCGTCGATCACTTTCACGCCGAATTTCTGGGCATCCGTTAGTTTCGATCCAGCACCCGGACCGGCGACCACCAGATCGGTGTTCTTCGAAACCGATCCTGAAGTTTTCGCCCCAAGTGCTTCCGCGCGGACCTTGGCCTCCTGCCGCGTCATCTTCTCAAGACTGCCGGTGAAGACGACGATCTTTCCCGCGACCGGCGATCCTTTGATCTTCGGCGCAGCCATATCCTGCACGTCCACCTCTTTCAGGAGGCGGTCCAGTGCTCTGCGATTGTGCTTCTCGTCGAAGAAATCCTTGATCGCTTCGGCCACGACATCGCCAATGCCGCCAATGGCGTTGAGCTGTTCGATGGCATCGTTATTTTCCATCGCTTCGACGAAAGCATGGATACTGTGGAAGTTGCGCGCCAGCAGTCGCGCATTCGTTTCGCCGACATGGCGGATGCCCAGCGCGTTGATGAAGCGATCAAGCCCGATCTTGCGCCGCGCATCAACGGCAGCGACGAGATTTTCGATGAGCTTGCTTTCGCCTTCATCCTTCTTCTTTGATTGGACGGCGGTTTCTTTGCCTTCCTTCGCACGACGTCCGGCGCTCTGCTCTGCGCGTTTTTCCGCAAGCGCCTTGCCCAGAACTGCCCGCTTCTTCGCCAATAGAAATATGTCCGCCGGCTCCTTCAGCAGACCCGCATCATGCAGCGTCTCTATGTAAACGCCGCCAAAACCCTCAATGTCGAACGCATCGCGGCCAACGAAGTGCTTGAGCCGCTCGACCGCTTGGGCGTCGCAGATCAAACCACCTGTGCAGCGACGATCGACGTCCTGCCTGCCGGTCTTTTCGTCCACTTCGCGGACCGCATGACTGCCGCATATCGGGCATTCATGCGGCATGTGATAAGACTTGGCGTTGCGCGGGCGCTTGTCCGGAAGCACGCGGACCACCTGCGGGATCACGTCGCCCGCGCGCTGGATGATGACAAAATCACCTTCGCGGGCATCCAGCCGCGCGATTTCGTCCTCGTTGTGCAATGTCGCGTTCTCGACGACAACGCCACCCACGGTAACGGGCTTTAGCCGCGCAACCGGAGTCAATTTACCTGTACGACCGACTTGTATGTCGATTTTCTCAAGGATTGTTTCGGCTTGTTCCGCCGCAAATTTGTGTGCGATCGCCCAACGCGGCGAGCGTGAAACGAAGCCGAGGCGGTCTTGCAGCGATAATTCGTCGACCTTGTAGACGACGCCATCTATATCGTAGCCAAGCCTCGCTCGCTTGCTCTCGATATCGCGATAGAATTTCAGAACATCTTCCACCGTCTCGCAGCGACGAACGAGCGGATTCACTTTGAATCCGAACTTGCGGAACGCTTCCAACATGCCCCACTGCGTATCGGCCGGAATTTTGCTGACGTCACCCCAGGTATAAGCGAAGAAGTTCAGATCGCGCGACGCGGTAATCGCGGCGTCGAGCTGGCGCACGGAGCCGGCAGCCGAATTTCGCGGATTGGCGTAGGTCGGCTTGTCGTCCTTTTCTTGCCGTTTGTTGAGCTTTTCGAAATTCGCGTGGGTCATATAGACCTCGCCGCGGACTTCGAGCACATCCGGTGCTTTTCCAGCCAACCTTAAAGGAATGTCCTTGATCGTTCGAAGATTGGCGGTGATTTCTTCGCCTTCAGCGCCATCGCCGCGCGTAGCGCCTTGCACGAAGACGCCGCCTTCGTATCGGAGCGACGCCGAAAGTCCATCGATCTTCGGCTCGGCTGTAAAGACAATTTTCTTGTCATCCTTCCACCCGAGAAATCGGCGAATGCGCCCGATGAACTCGACCACATCTTCGTCGTCAAACGCATTGTCGAGAGACAGCATCGGCACGCGGTGCGCCACTTTTTTGAACCTGTCGCTCGCCTTGGCCCCAACGCGGTGGGACGGGCTATCCGGCCGAATAAGTTTCGGAAAGCGCAACTCGATCGCGGCGTTGCGGTTTCTCAGCTTGTCGTAATCCGCGTCCGAGACCGTCGGTGCGTCGAGCTCGTAGTACGAGCGATCATGCCGGGCCATCTCGTCGGCCAAACGCTCCAGCTCCCGTTTCGCTTCAACCTCTGTTAGCTTTTCGACAGACTTCGTGCTCATGCGCGTTTGCGCGCCTTCTTCGACGATTGCACGGCTTCGGCGAGCAGGCGGCCTGCGGCGGCCCGTGCCTCGTTGGTCACACTGGCGCCGGAGAGCATGCGCGCAATTTCTTCGCCTCTCTCCTCCTCGCTCAAAAGATCCACACGCGTTCGGTCGCCCTTGCGCGAAATGCGGAAATGCCGATCGGCGCGCGCAGCGACTTGTGGAGCGTGAGTCACAAGTAGCACCTGCGTCGATTTCGAAAGACGCTGAAGGCGTTCTCCCACCGCATCGGCAACCGCACCGCCAACACCGCGATCAACCTCATCGAATACCAGCGATGCTTCGGAGCCGGATCCGGATAGCGCGACTTTTAGTGCTAGGGAGAAACGTGCGAGTTCTCCGCCCGATGCGATCTTCGTTAAGGGCCCGAAGGGTGCCCCGACGATGGTCGCTACTTCGAATGCGACCCGTTCGAATCCAGAAGCGGCACCGGAATCTTCCGCAAGGGCTTCAAGCGAAACGCGGAACTTCGCATTTCCTAGCTTGAGCGGTGCAAGTTCACCAGCGACTATTGCGTCCAACTTCTTGGCCGCCGATTTTCTAGCGGCAGAAAGCTTCCGGGCGCTCTCGATATAAGCGGCGCTGGCTTGCGCGACGCGCACCTCAGCAGCTTTCAATTCGGCGCCGTCCCCAGAAATGGCGTCGAGTTTCGACTTGAATTCGAGCAACTTGTCCGCGAGTCCGTCGGGATGAATGGCAAACTTCCGAGCCATCGTGCGCAACGCAAAGAGACGCTCTTCCTTACGTTCCAGCGTGCCGGTATCGCGGTCCAAACGCGACAGCAGATTTTCGAGCTCACGCCGTGCATCTTCCGTTAGTGCAAGTGCCTGCTCCAACGCAGCTCTTATACCCGCCGCCAACTTGCGAGCTTCATCATTCATCCGATTCAGACGCTTGATTGCTGCAGCAAGCGCGACTTCGCCGCCCCACTCTCCACCTATCAAATCCACCGCCGCCGAAATGTCTTCCGCAATCTTGCTCGCGTTCATCAACAGAGCACGTTCTGTCGACAGGCTCGCCTCTTCTCCCGTCTGCGGATCGAGAGCCGAAAGCTCATCATGGGCGTGACGGATATAGTCCGCGTCAGCTCTGGCCAGAATTGCAGCCTTCGTCAGATCATCGCGTTCAGCGCGTGCCTGCTCAAAGAGCGAAAATCGTGCCGCAACATTTGCAGCCAAGTCGAGATTTCCGCCAAAAGCATCGAGCATTCGCCGATGCGTGGACGTGTCGAAGAGCCCTCGATCGTCAGACTGGCCATGAATTTCGACCAGAGAGGTTCCCAAATCGCGCAGCAAGCCAACGCCGACAGGCTCATCGTTTGCAAAAGCGCGCGTCCGGCCATCTGACGATATTGTGCGGCGAAGTAGTATCTCTCCTTCGCTAGCGATTTCGCTCTGCTCCAAAAGTAACCGCGCCTCGTGATCGCGTGAGGGTTCAAAAATGGCGACTGCCGATCCGCTTTGGGCCCCTGCCCTTACACTGGAGCGGCCGCCAGCACGCGCGCCGGCTGCCAGCCCCAAAGCGTCCAACAAAATGGATTTGCCAGCGCCGGTCTCTCCCGTCAGCACGTTGAGACCAGGCGCAAAATCGATTGTCACGTCCTCGATTAGAACGAGGTCGCGAATCTTGAGCGACGCCAGCATGCGACCAGCTTATAGCTGGAATTGTCTCGCAAGCCACGAGCCCTTGTTCAGCTCGGGATGCAGATTGTGCTGCATCAACAGAACGTAGGCGTCCTGGTACCACGGACTTCCGGGATAATTCGCGCCGAGGACGGCTGCCGCGGTTTGTGCCTCGGTCGTCACGCCGAGCGCGTAATACGCTTCCGTAAGTCGCTCGAGCGCTTCGGCGATCTGGGACGTCTTCTGATAACGTTGAACGACGACTTTAAAACGGTTGATGGCTGCAATGTAGTCCTTGCGGAAGAGATAATACCGCCCGACTTCCATCTCCTTGGCTGCGATGTGGTCAAGCGTTAGATCGATCTTAAGACTGGCATCGCGGGCATATTCGCTATCGGGAAATCGCTGGACGACGTCTTGTAGCGCAGTGAGGGCCTGCTCAGTGTTGGTCTGATCACGATTAACATTGACGATCTGTTCATACTGCGACATAGCCTTCAAATAGAACGCATACGCCACTTCTTTGCTGCCAGGATGCAGCTGAATGTACTGGTCTGCTGCATTGGTGGCATCGCTGTATTTGTTAGCTTGGTAGTAGCAGAATGCACTCATCAACATCGCACGACGCGCCCACACCGAATAAGGATGTTGCCGTTCAACTTCGTCGAATTGTTTGGCGGCATTTTCCCAATTGTGGCCATCAATCTGCTTCCACGCATCGGCGTAAATCTGTTCGACGGGACGCTCGACATACTTGGCATCCTTGCTGTCGTCGCCACCTCCGCCCAGCGAGTCGCAGCCAGCCAACACTAGCACCGCGATCAAAAGCGCAGCGGCACATCCCCCAGCGCGACGGGCGCGGGCATTATCAAATAAATTCAATGTCATGCGTTTTTCCGGTGCTTCAAGCGGAGCACCTTATGCCATCACTAGGGAATATGGGTCCAGACCACAGAATCTTAACTTTGCGAGTTGCAACGGCGGAAAACAGCTATTTCAGCACGGTCCCGGACGCCTTCTCCAATCATATGATCTCATAATTTGCGGGATCAGCAAAAAGAGCGCGCAAAATCGCGTTGTTGGCAGCATGTCCAGATTTGACCCCTTCGAAACGCGCCAGCAGTAGCGCACCCGCCAATGCCATATCCCCTATGGCGTCGAGAATCTTGTGTCGGACGAATTCGTCAGGAAAACGCATGAGCTGGCCATTGACCACGGTGTCGCCATCGATCGCCAACGTGTTCGCGAGAGAGGCACCGCGTCCCAAACCCATTTTGTTGAGCATTTCAAGTTCGTGCATGAAACCGAACGTACGCGCAGGCGCGATATCACGCGCGAAGTTTTCGCGGGTCAGCGTCGTTTCGAAATACTGCTTACCTATAGCCTTGGTGTTCGAATAATCGAGATCGTATGAATATTGCGGCGCTTCCGAGGGCGAAAGTCGAACTTGCGCATCCTTGCTGAAGAATTCGACGGTCTGTTTGACGCGAATGATGGAGCGTTGGCCCAATTGTTCTTTCGTACCGGCCTTTTCCAGAAGCACAAAATAAGACAGCGCGTCGCCGTCCAAAATCGGCAACTCCTGCCCATCGACCGCGACGATCACGTCATCAATGCCCATGCCCGCGATCGCCGCCATCAAATGTTCAATAACGCCGACGCTGGCATCGCCTTCTACAATTACGGTTCCGAGCCGGGTTTCGCCGACGCGATCATAGAGCGCCGGAATCTGCTTTCCGCCAAGATCGGCGCGGCTGAAGATAATGCCCGATCCGGATGCGGCTGGAGACAGCGTCATGCACACGTTGCCCCCGGCGTGCAGCGCGGTTCCTTCCACCGAAATTTCAGATGCAAGTGTTGTCCGGGGCATGACACGTTATCGCAAACGCGCTTAAAAGAAGAAAGGCGGCCCGCAAGCGCAGACCGCCTCTCGGTAAGCTATTCGGATGACTTAGTTTTGCTGGCGCCGAAGAAAGGCGGGAATCTCGAACTGGTCACCTTTTGTGTGATCCTGGAACAGATCGACTTCTTCCTGCTGCTGAACCGCTGAGCGTTGGCCCTCTTGGCTACGTCCCATCACCTGGGCCGTCGCGCGCGGAGCAACATTCGAACGCGGCTCCTGACGCTCTTCAGTTTTGCGCGGACCGAACAGCCCAAACCGGCGTTTCGCCGGCTCCGGTTGCGGTTCCGGCATGCGGCGAATTTCCGGACGCACGGTCGACATCGGGCGGATGCCCTCCGGCATTGGCGGAATGTCGTCCTCG
>DASZML010000281.1:0-2748 GCA_035551875.1 Rhizomicrobium sp. | reverse complement strand
GCGGCGTTCAACGAAGAGCGCGTCCGCAAGCAATACAATTTGCGTCTATATCCGCTCGCTGTTGACGGCTTCGACAAAAAGAAGCGCATTCTTGATTTTCGAGGGATCAACGAGAAAGCAGGCGATAAACCGGAACCCATCGCCACAATCTATTCGGTTGGCCTCTATTCTCCGCCGCCGACTGTGCACGATGCGCCGTTAGAACAAGCGCTACTCAATTTCGTGGCCACGATGCTTAAATGCGATGTCTCCCAGCTGAGCCACGGCTCGAACGGGCCAGAACGTGCCTCATTCTACGACGCCATCTACAAAGCCGAGCAAAAGCGTATCGCCGATGGGCGCAAGTGCGACAAGGCTTCTGGCCGTCCGCTTGACTCCCACTGTCCCAATTGATTTGTCTCGCCGCCACACTGGATTCACGATGACACGCGCATTCATTTTTCCGGGGCAGGGCAGCCAGGCCGTTGGCATGGGCAAAGCGCTCGCAGATGCATTCGCGCCCGCCCGCGATGTTTTTCAAGAAGTCGATGACGCGCTCTCGCAGAAGCTGTCGAAGCTGATGTGGGAGGGACCGGAGTCCGATCTGGTTCTCACCGAGAACGCGCAGCCCGCGATTATGGCCGCGAGCATCGCAGTGATCCGCGTGCTGGAGAAGGAAGGCGCACTCGATCTCGCCAAACACGCACGTCTCGTCGCCGGCCATTCGCTCGGCGAATATACGGCACTATGCGCGGTGGGCGCTTTCACGCTTGCCGATACGGCGCGGTTGTTGAAAGCGCGTGGACAAGCGATGCAGGCCGCTGTTCCGGTGGGTGAAGGCGGCATGAGCGCGCTGCTGGGCGCGGAGATTGAACAGGCAGAAGAGCTCGCGAAGGAATGTGCCGCTGCAACCGACGGCATTTGTGTCGTCGCGAACGACAACGCCCCGGGTCAGGTCGTGATTTCGGGATCGAAAGCCGCGATCGACAAGTCACCCGAGATCGCGAAGGCAAAAGGCATCAAGCGCGCGATGGCGTTGAATGTTTCTGCACCGTTCCATTCACCGATGATGCAGCCCGCCGCCGACAAAATGCGCGATGTGCTGGCGAACATCACGATTCGGCCGCCGGCTGTGCCTGTCGTTGCGAACGTCACGGCGGCAGAAGTGCGCGAGCCGGACATGATCCGTCGATTGCTGGTAGAACAGGTGACGGCCCGCGTGCGTTGGCGCGAGAGCGTTCTGGCCTTTCGTGGTCTTGGCATTACGACCACTGTGGAAGCCGGTGGCAACAAGGTGCTCACCGGTATGGTCAAACGCATCGACAAGGAACTCGCGAGCGTTACGCTGGATACGCCGGCGGATATCGAAGCCTTCGCGAAGACGCTTTAGGGGAAAGACATGTTCGATCTCACGGGGAAAGTCGCTCTGGTCACGGGTGCATCGGGCGGCATCGGTGGCGAGATCGCGAAGTCGCTTTACGCGCAAGGTGCTAGCGTCATTCTCTCCGGCACGCGCGAGGACGCTTTGCAGCGCGCGAAGTCCGCGCTCGGCGACCGCGCACATGTCACCGTTTGCGATCTTTCTAACCCGGCATCTGTCGAAGCGCTGCCCAAGACAGCCGAAAGCTTCGCCGGTCCTATCGATATTCTGGTCAACAATGCCGGCATCACGCGCGACAATCTCTTCCTGCGGATGAAGGATGATGAGTGGGATCAGGTCATCGCGGTCAATCTCACCTCTGCGTTCCGGCTATCGCGCGCCGTGCTTCGCAACATGATGAAAAAGCGCTGGGGGCGGATCATCTCGATCACGTCTGTCGTCGGTGAAACCGGCAATCCCGGCCAGGGTAATTACGCGGCCGCGAAAGCCGGCCTCGTCGGCATGAGCAAATCGCTCGCAGCGGAAGTCGCGAGCCGCAACATCACCGTGAACTGTGTTGCCCCCGGCTTCATCGCCACGCCGATGACGGATGCACTGAACGAGACGCAAAAACAGGCCGTGTTTGCAAAAATCCCGTCGGGCCGGATGGGTACGCCGAACGAAATCGCCGCGGCCGTCGTTTATCTAGCCAGCGAGGAAGCGGCCTATGTGACGGGCGAAACGCTCCAGGTCAACGGCGGAATGGCAATGATTTGATATATAAAACAAATACTTAACCGCTCTGTAGCAAGGGCCGGGGGCTTTGTGTTACGAACGCCCGGCTTTCCGGACTCCCTTGCAAACAGCGGACAATCCGGGGCCTGCGCCGCGCGCCCTTCCAAAAGCGCGGATGCCGACAACAACGAGAGGTTTTGAGAAGAGCAATGAGCGATACCGCGGAACGCGTTAAGAAGATCGTCGTCGAGCATCTGAATGTTGACGCCGACAAGGTCACGGACAACGCGTCCTTTATCGAAGATCTGGGCGCAGACAGCCTCGACACCGTCGAGCTCGTCATGGCGTTCGAAGAAGAGTTCGGCATCGAAATTCCCGATGACGCGGCAGAGTCTATCGTCACCGTTGGCGATGCCGTGAAGTTCATCGACAAGTCGCAGGCTTGATGCTCGGGGCAAACGCCTCATCATGCGTAGGGTAGTTGTCACAGGATTGGGTCTCGTCACGCCGCTGGCATGCGGCGTCGAGGAGACTTGGTCCCGTTTGATCGCGGGCGAGTCGGGCGCGCGAAAAATCACGTCGTTTCCGACGGATGATCTGGCGACGAAAATCGCCTGCATCATTCCGCGCGGCGACGGCACAAACGGCACCTACAATCCGGATCAGTGGCAGGA